>JAEUSJ010000017.1:14197-18691 GCA_016788215.1 bacterium
GTCGTAGCGCTATGGTCGAGGTAAATTCTTTTCATCACTTTAGTTTGTAAAATCGCGGCACGCGCGCATTAATCATGCAAGTGATCTCATAGGGAATCGTACCGATCTTATCCGCGAGTTCGTTTACACTGATCCGCTCATTATCCATACTGCCGATCAAAACCACCTCATCCCCGATCTCCACTTTGTCATCTCCAACATTAATCATCAGTTGATCCATACACACGGCTCCGACAACAGGATATCTTTTACCTCTGATCAGCACGGCGCCCGTGTTACTAAGTAGTCTCGAATATCCGTCTCCATACCCGATTGGAATCGTTACGATATTGCTGTCTTTCGAAGTAAAATACTTTAAGCCGTAACTGATACCGGTACGCGCAGGAACGCGTTTAATAAAAACAACTTTGGATTTCAGAGACAACACAGGCTTCAAATTTAGATCGGTTGACACTTGAGCGGAAGGATAGATTCCATAAATGGATATTCCCGGGCGAACCATATCAAATGTGGATTGAGGAATATCCGCGATTGCGCCGCTATTCGCAACATGTTTGAGTGGAATTTCAATACCGGCTTTTTTCAGTTCATAAAGAATTGATTCGAATCGTTCAAGCTGCGTAAGAGTGAATGATTTATCGCCCTCATCAGCTGTTGCGAAATGTGAATAAATTCCAACGATATCTAAATTTTTCATTTGAGCTACGCGTTTGACAAATTCTACAGCGAAGGTGTGCGTTACTCCGATGCGCTCCATACCGGTATCTATTTTTAAATGAACGCGCGCCTTCTGATGATGCAACTCCTCATTGACATGACGCGCCAATTCAAGCGAACTTACAGTTATATCAATATCATTTTGGATAAATTTTTTCAGTTGGTACCCAAGAATTCCTCCCATGACCAGGATCGGCGCTTCAATATTATTCTGCCTCAAAAAGATCGCCTCTTCCAAAAAACCTACGCCAATATATTCAACTCCATTTTGAATAATACGTTCCGTAATTTCTTGTATCCCATGGCCATAAGCATTCGCTTTAACGATGGCCATAATTTTCTTGCCGTTTATTTTCTTCCGTATTTGCTGAATATTATGGTCGACGGCAGTCAAATCAATGACTACATGCGTCGGACGAATTTCGCGGAGTATATTAAAATAAAGCGTGTCCAAAGGAACCTGCTATTTAATGAAAATATCGATGAACTAAGCAATCTGGCGAATGATCTCTGCAATAAGCGATTGAAATGAAGTTTTTACTCGGTTAGCGGTGGCGGTAACTTCTTCATGGCTGAGCGGCGTTTGACTGATGCCCGTTCCCAAATTGGTAATACAACTGATGCCTAATACTCTCATGCCCTGATGTTTTGCGACGATAACCTCAGGAACGGTTGACATTCCAACCGCATCGGCGCCCATTTTTTGAAACATTTTTACTTCGGATCGGGTTTCGTATGTCGGCCCAGGTCCGGCGCAATAAATACCGCGCTGAGTTTTGACTCCTAATCGCAAAGCAATTTTTTCGGCAATCGTAATATACTCTTTATCGTAATCGCTTTCCATATCAGGAAATCTCGGACCTAACTGTTCTTCATTACTGCCACGAAGAGGATTAACAAAAAAGAAATTGATATGGCTCGTGATGATCATCAGGTCTCCGGGCGTGAACACCGGATTAACTCCGCCTGCAGCATTGGTTACGATGAGAGATCGGATGCCCAGCGCGTGCATGATCCGCACTATATAGGTTACCTGCTCCAGTGAATAGCCTTCATAATAGTGGACACGGCCCTTAAGCGCCAGAACGTTTTTCCCGGATAATTTGCCAAAAACAAGTTTACCGGCGTGTCCTTCCACCGTTGATTTAGCGAAATGAGGAACGATTGAAGTAGGAATTTCTGTTTTGGCCTCGAGCGTATCAGCGAAATCACCTAAACCCGATCCTAGAATAACACCCAAAGTCGGAGTGTCTTGAACCTTGGTCCGAATCAACCGTACGGATTCATCTAATTTATGACTTAATTCGCTCATCAATGCCAATCTTCGAATTTTGATTTAGGGTTCGGTTCAGTATTCGTCGTACGATTTCGCGATCATTATGAGTCAGTCTTGACAATTCTTGCGTTACGCGTATCAAATAAGATTGCGAATCAGGATAAATAGTAGAAAATTTTCGAATGGCTGTTATGATCAATCCTTCCGCAGTTGCTATAGGATGTGTCAGCAGGATTTTCAAAAAGCCCAGATCAATAGTAAACAAATAGAGTTCATCGTCATTGGGCATAAACACGTAATCGCCTGCGGCGGGCATTTCGGGGGGCACATCCTGAATGGGGATTGAAGACGGAGTTTCTTTGGATTGAAAACCGACCGGCAAAATATGAATCTCGGTATCAAGCGGCACTGGGTTTTCAAAAAATTCTGCATTATGTGCCTGACTTTCACCTTTTAAGCGTGCATCACTGATCAAACCGTAAATCCAGTACTTCCTGCAATCGATTTTAACCAACGATCCAAACGCAGGGAGCGGCAGGTGCAAATAGCGGTTGAATTCAGCTATAACGTTTTTTGAATCAATGTGCAGGATTTTCGCAAGAAAGTTGTGATGATGTAACGTAGTCATAAGGCCGGTCGTAGTTTAAGTAAATAATTTTATTACGTCAAAAATTAGTTTTGGCTTTGTTTTTAACGCAGCCTTAAAAATCCGCATGAGACTGCGTTCGGGAATTGGAATTTTTAGAACTTCCCGCGCCAACTTATTCAATTGGTCGTCGGAGAAATCAAACACCGCTTCCTTAATTCTGTAGAAGCGTTCATGATCCTTACCGATCGATCTTCCCCACTCTTTATCATATTCCTCCAGGCGTTTAGCGGAAAAATTGTTATCCCGAACCGCGCCTGCCGCTACCTTGCCGGCTACCATTCCGGCATACATGCCCGACACAATCCCGCCTCCGGAAATTGGATTGACTTGATGGGCCGCGTCGCCGACTAACATGAATCCATCGCCAGATATTTGTTTTCGCGTGAGGGAACAAGGCACTCCGCCGCAAAGCGTTGAAAGAACGGGCTTGCCGGAAAACCGCTCCTCAACAAAATCTTTTAAATAACTTAACGCCGATCTTTTGCCTGCATATTCTCCGGAAATTCCTATGCCGATGTTCGCCGTTCGATTCCCCTTGGGAAAGACCCACAAATAGCCGCCGGGAACTTTCTTGTTTGAAAAAACAAATTCACACATGTCCTGATCAACGTCTAAATCCGCAATGGTGAATTGCGCGCAGGATTCCATGTCCCGCATTTTAGTGAACGTATTCAATCCGGCCCATCGCCCGACACGGGTTTCAACCCCGTCAGCTCCAATCGTAACCCCGGCTCTTACTTCAACGTCATTGCCCATTTGTTTTATTTTAACACCCAGAACGCGTCCGCCATCATCTTTTATCAGCCCGTTGACATACGCCTTCGTTACAACCTCCGTGCCTGCTTGCGCCGCAATATTGGCAAGTTCATAATCAAATACTTTTCGATCCAAACAATAGCCGCAGTCACCCCAACGCGCATCGACCGCCGTTCCATCAGGAGCAACCAGCCTAAAACCCGTTATAGTAGATGCGATCCAATTAGGCTGTACTTTGCCAACGATACGCAACAAACCTTTTGCACCAACTCCTTCTGCGCACCGAACCGGAACGCCGATCTCACGATCTTTTTCGAGCAGAAGAACTTTTGCACCGTTTTGCGCCGCAAATTTTGCAGTCGTGCTTCCGGCAGGACCTGCACCAACTACAATGATATCATAATAATCTTTCTTAACCATTATGTACTCTCATTTTTTGGATCACAGAACAACTCTTCCTTCCATGGCGCGTGTCAAAGTTGTCATATCGGCAAATTCCAGATCGCTGCCGATGGGAATACCGCGAGCGATGCGCGAAATCTTGATCGGTATACCATGCAATTTTTCGGCAATGTACATCACTGTAGCGTCGCCCGAAACGTTGGGATTAATCGCCAGTATGACTTCCTTTACGTTACCTTTTAATCTAAGTAGTAATTCCTTAATACGGAGATCATCCGGGCCGATTCCGTCCAGTGGATTTAAAAGACCGCCTAAAACATGATATTGGCCGCGATATTGATCAATGCGTTCGATGGCCAGAACGTCATTCGCTTCTTCCACAACGCATATCGTATGCCGGTCGCGTTTTGGATTGGTACATAAAACGCAGGGATCTTGTTCGGTTACATTGAAACAAACAGAACAACGGCCAATCTTTTCTTTTATGTCAATCAACGCCTTCGACAGAACTAGCACATCTTCTTTGGGTTGCTTCAGCAAATGAAACGCCAGCCGCTGAGCCGTCTTGCGGCCAATGCTTGGAAGTTTTGAAAATTCGTTTATGAGCCGCTCTAATGACTCCGATGTATATTGCATAACAGTTTCTAAGTATTATTTGTTCGGTAATTTCATATTGGGCAATAAGCCGCCCGTA
>JAEUSJ010000017.1:18789-29409 GCA_016788215.1 bacterium
GACCCTGCTCATTTCTGCATTCGAAATCTCCTCCGCCTTTTGAACTGCATTATGGATCGCCGACAAAATCATGTCTTCCAGTATGTCAACTTCAGACGGATTAACTGCTTCTTTATCAATTTTTATCGATTGAATCTTCATGTTGCCATTGACGCTCACTTTGACCATACCCCCGCCGGCCGAGCCTTCGACAAGAACCTGTTCTAATTCCGTCCGCTGCTTTTCTATCTCTTTTTGCATTTTTTCAGCCTCACGCATGAGGCTCTTCATATCAAATCCTTTCATCATGCACTTATTCGTTGCCTTTCGTTGTAGATTTATGTATTCGTTTTATGAGATACTTCAATGAGTTCACAATCAAAGATTTCTATCAAACGCTTCAAAGGATCCTTCTGTTCGAGTTCCCGAATATGTTTAAATAATTCCACTCTATCCTTTTGAGAATTATCAGATGTAGGGGTCGCTTGATTTACGCTTTCCACTACAGGATAGTGATCCTCCGTCGTTTCGCTCAGAATGGATTCCCGATAGCCTTTTTCAGCTATTCTTTTTAAATCGCATTGAATGTGCAGCCGTTGTCCGAGAAACTCCTTCATTACATTGGACAGATATTCTCTTTCTTTGTGAATGATCTCAATGTGAAACCCGGTGAAGTCATTGTGTGTGAAGCCCACATGGAGTACATCTTGAATAATTTCTGCAGGAAACGAATTTTCCAATATAGCTCCGACACGAATTTTTTCCAGCTTGACCTTGCTGAGAATTGCGCCCCATTTGCTTTCGACCTGTGGTAAGCCGACTTCAATATTCATAGACCCTGATGAGGGTTTCGCCTGCGTAAGATTCAAATTTGGCGTTGTGATATTCTGAATAGTCGGAACAGAGGCGTTCGTATAGGCTGTTGTCGCTACGGAATTAACTTTTTTTTTTAATGCCGGCTCGGAGCTATTGTTCTCGTTAGGTTCCATCGATTCGATTTTCCTAATGAGATCGCTGAGCTGAACCGTATTTTCCATCTGAATCAGTTTCATCAGCATCAATTCAAAAATAAATTTTTGCTTGATGCTCCATTTCACTCGTTGGACGGTTTCGGACACCAAGTTCATCATCCGCAAAAGGTCCTGCTCTGAAAAATATGAAACAGAATGTTCATACTGCTTTCGGTATCCCTCAAATACTTCCGTCAGCGCTTGAGCCCCGCAGGCACGCGTCATGAGCATGTTACGAATATGTTCTAAGAACCCGTGTAAAAATTCCGTTATATCCCAGCCGGCATCCAATATTTTTGCGGCAAATTTAAAACCTTCCGCGGTCTGTTTTTCATGAATAATATTTGTCAGTTCAAAATATACATCTACATTAATGATGCCCAGCGCATCACGCAATTGATCGATCTTGATGTCCATACCGCAGAAACTGATTACCTGATCCAGAAGCGTCAGCGAATCGCGCATGCCGCCGTCGGACATCTGAGCCATAGCGAAAAGGGATTCCTCGTCGATTGTTATTTTTTCCTCTTTGCAAATATAACGAAGGCGTCCGACGATTTTATCAATCGGAACTCGTTTAAAATCGAAACGCTGGCACCGAGATAATATGGTGGGTAATATTTTATTAGGTTCGGTTGTAGCAAAAATAAAGATCACCTGCGGAGGCGGTTCTTCGAGTGTCTTCAAAAGCGCATTGAAAGCGTCCTTAGTAATCATGTGAAATTCATCGATAATGTAGATCTTATATCCGCCACGAACCGGCATATAGCGAACGTTATCGCGTAGGCTTCTAATCTCATCAATACCGCGATTGGAGGCGCCGTCAATCTCCAATACATCAAGGCTGCGTCCGCCGGTAATTTCTGTACAACTGAGGCATTCGTTGCATGGTGTAACCGTCGGGCCGCCTTTCTCGCAATTGATCGCTTTGGCAAAAATGCGGGCGGTGGTCGTTTTGCCTACCCCGCGCGGCCCTGAAAAAATATACGCATGGGCTATACGATTGGATTCAATAGCGTTTTTGAGCGTGGTAGTAATATGTTCCTGGCCGATTACATCGTCAAACAGCATCGGGCGATATTTTCTGGCAATGACGAGATAGGACATGAATATTTCGATTTAGAGTGGATGGAAAAAAAGCCCAAGCTTGTTACAGCACATCCAAGAATAGCCTACCGTTGCTTCCTTCCGGACCTGGCGGGGTTCAGCTGTCTCAAATTGCGTAAGGCTCGGGCTATTATGTTACAATAGTTCACTGTGTGCTTTTTAATGTTGCCCAAAGTAATCAATCTGACCCTATTTGTCAAGAAATCTTGTATTAAAAAATGACCGTTTTTTTGATTTACACCAGCTTAAAGATCAGTGACCGGGTTGATCGGAGGAGTAAAAAATATAATATCAAACATAAAAAAACCAGCGTCGGTTAAACAACGCTGGTTTTTGAAACTAAGTTCTAAGCAACCGTTACATAATACCTTTTTTCATAGCTTCCCGGGCAGTCATACCGCCGGCCATTTCAACAATCTGATTATCGTAATGATCTGCAATTCGGGCTACGGATTTCATTGATGCGCTGAACTCATTCTCATCCAAGTTAGCTCCTGCAAGTGAATGGCTGAATATAATTGTTCCGTCGTAGGTAATACCAAATGAACCGAAATGCAGAACTGCGTTTTCTCTTAGTAGAAATTTCATTAGATTTTCGTCAAGTCGCGCGTCCTGAACCACATAAGAAAATGATTCAACTACCACGTCGTTGCTGTGCCAGGGGCGAATGACGGTCTGAACAACGGTCGAGCCTTCAAAAACCAAAAACCGCCCGTCTTCGTGCCGTTCGTAGTTCTTGTTATATAATTTCTTAATAAATCCTTCAACTTTATTCTGAACTTTCAAATTTAATTGTTCTAAAGTCAGTTTCGTGGTTTTTTTCGCCGGGGTCCTCTTTGATGACTTTTTTCCGCTTTTTTTAACAATCTTTTTCGACGCGGACTTTTTGATCGCCCTGGCTGCTTTTTTCTTTACAACTTTCTTTTTCGCAGGTTTCTTTGAAGCCGCTTTTTTTGTTGACTTCTTTGCCATAGATCCTCCTGTGTTGCGGTGAGTAAAATGCTTAATAATTTCTGAATTAGCAAACTTGGTGTGAACGGTCAAAATTCCGAAAATTATGCGTAAAAGTCAAGGCAGATGATACCTCGATTTTGTCAAAATTTTCTGAATTGGGACAGCACTTGCTTTACATTCCGCACAAATCCGGTGTATTTTGTTCTCTTAACGGGACTTTTTTTGAATCGATTTTTGAACTCATCCTCGCTGAGGGATTCCCAGTCTTTTAAATTCCGGTTTAAATTATTCTGTCTTGGAAAAAACTGTTCATGTGAAGTCGTTTCAGCGAATTTAATGTTCCACGGACACACATCCTGGCATATATCACAGCCATAAATCCAGTTATTGAATTGATGTTCCACTTGTTTAGGAAAGGCTTCGCCACGGTATTCGATGGTCAGGTAAGAAATACACTTATTCGAATCTACAACATATGGCTCTGTAATGGCCTGTGTCGGACACGCCTCGATACATCGGTTGCATGTTCCGCAGAAATCGCTGATCGGCGCATCAAAATCGAGATCAATATTCAATATTATTTCTCCCAAAAATACCCAAGATCCGATTTCTTTTGTGATCACATTGGTGTGTTTTCCCTGCCAACCAATTCCGGCTTGAGTTGCCCAGTATTTGTCCATCATCGGCGAGGTATCAACGCAGCTCTTTCCTTCTGCATCAGGACATAGTGACTGTATTTCACGAAGCAGATGGCGCAACTTTTCCTTCATAATATCGTGATAATCATCACCCCACGCATATCGCGATATCTTTCCTATCTCGGGGTCATTCGGTATTGGGTGCGGTGTATTATAATTGAGTGCGAGGGAAACAACCGATCTCGCGCCCGGGAAAAGCTTCCTCGGATCCGTTCGCTTGTCAAAATAACTCTCCATCCACTTCATCGTTCCGTGGAAACCGGATGTCAGCCAGCGCTCAAGTAACGATGTCGATGCAACTTTATCCGCTTTGGCAAAACCCACTTTGTCAAAGCCGATTTCTAGCGCTTTGGATTTTATCCGATATGTGAGTTCTGTCTTAGTCATTTCTTTGAGACAGGCTTAATTTTTTGATGGCACTACGTGATGTAATAATATACAAAACTTGCAATAAAATCAAAGACCCTCTGATTACTCAGAGGGTCTTATTGGGTCGGGGCGAGAGGATTTGAACCTCCGACATCCTGCTCCCAAAACAGGCGCGCTACCGGGCTGCGCTACGCCCCGAACATATATCAAATTCTTTCAAACAGTTTCTAAACTGAGTTCCCGACATTGGCGCCTGAAGTGCCACATGCTACGGGCGGAGTTTATCCCGACGAAAGTCGGGACTACGCCCCGAACATAAATTTCAGCGGGCTCGAATATAGAGAATCAACCCCCGATTGTCAAGGTGTATATCGTCTATTTTGTAATTTGCTTCAATGCATTTCTCAGTAGACCCATAGCCTCATCAATTTCTGATTTCGTCACATTCAGAGCAGGCCTGAGTCTGATCGTATTTCCGCCGCATTTCAGTATAAGCAGTCCCTCAGCATAAGCCTTTTTAACCAGCGTATCCCGCAATTCGGTCAAAGGAAGATCGAAAGCGCACATGAGGCCGGATCCGCGCACATTCGATACCACTGAAAAATCATTTTGAAGTTTCTGCAATGCTGCCAGAAGAGAATCCCCTTGCACTTTGGCGTTTTCAACCAGTTTTTCATCTTCGATGATCTTCAGATACCAGGTAGAACGGTACATATCGGTGAGATTGCCGCCCCAGGTGGAATTGATACGCCCACTGGATTCGAAAACGTTACCTTTTGCCTCATCAATACGCTTACCGGCTAGTATCCCGCAGATTTGCATTTTTTTCCCGAAGGCAAGTATATCCGGTTTCACACCGATCTTCTGATGTGCCCAGAAGGCGCCGGTCAAACCTACACCGGTCTGAACTTCATCATAGATCAGCAATATCTCGTGCTCATCGCAAATCTTACGAAGCCCTTCGTGAAATTCTTTTCTAAAATGATTGTCGCCGCCTTCGGCCTGTATCGGCTCAATGATCAGGCATGCGATCTGCGATTTGTATTTTGAAATCTGCTCCCGAATGTATTGTAAGGATTCCTGTTCCCGTTTCTTAACATCCGCAAGATTCTTTTCATCAAGAGGAAAAATAATCTTCGGATTCGGCGCCTTGATCCAGTCAAATTTAGGGAAATACTGTACTTTGTGACGGTAAAACGTATTTGTCATGGTCAGCGTATAACCCGAACGGCCGTGAAATGCTTCATTAAAATAAATCACTTTCAGCGAATTCACATAGGCATTTTCTTCATCGACGGATTGGAATTCGTTCGGGAACTGCATGCGAACTTTCCAGTCAAATGCCGTCTTAAGCGCATTCTCTACGGCAAGCGCACCGCCGGAAATCATGAATAAATGCGGCAAATAATCCGGAATACCGACTTTGTCGAATGTCGCAACGAATTCAGCCATTTTAATCGTATAGATATCCGCATTGGCGGGATTATTTGTCGCGGCTTCAACAAGGCCCTCCTTAAACTCTTGGGTCTGCATGCGGGGGTGATTCATTCCGACGGGCGCGGAACCGAAGAATGAGTAAAAATCTAAGAAATATTTTCCTGTTTTGACATCGACTAGGCGGGAACCTAAACTTTTCTTTGTATCAAGCACAAGATCAAATCCGTCTACCTGCATGTGTTTGCGCAAAGTTTCGTGAACCTGATCTGCTGTGAGATGAATATTCATGGCGATTCTCCTTTGGAAAATAATAAACATGTCCTCGTTCACTATGAATGAGGAAATATAATAAAGGGAGAATCTAACTCATATCCTCCATTCCGGTTTGAGCAGGCATTTTCTACGCCCGATAAGAACTTCTTGCTGACCAATCCACCAAAAACAAATCTGGTCGTCAACGGCAGAATGGTCAACAAGAATTTCAAAAATATTTCTAAAAAACTGAATCATCTAACATTAATAGTTATCAATTTGCGCGCGCTGCAATTTATCACTGTAATCGACGTATACCGTTTTCAATTCACTAAAGAAATCATAAACTGCCCAGCCGCCTTCGCGATGCCCGTTGCCGGTTTCTTTAACACCGCCGAAAGGAAGATGCGCCTCGGCTCCGATGGTCGGAGCGTTGATATAAGTGATGCCTGCTTTGATATCGCGAATCGCTCTGAACGAATCGTTTACATTACGCGTATATACGGAAGATGAAAGCCCGTACACCGTGTCGTTCAATACTTCAATTGCTTCATCGAGGTTTTTGACTTTAATCACGGAAAGAACAGGCCCGAATATTTCTTCCTGTTCGATTCGCATGCCCGGCTTCACATTGGTGAAAATCGTCGGTTTGTAGAACCACCCTTTTTTCAGATCGCCTTCCGTTGCGCGTTCACCGCCGCACATGAGTTTAGCGCCTTCGGCTTTTCCAATTTCAACGTATTCGTGGTCGGTATTCAATTGTCCTTCATTCACGCACGGCCCGACTTCCACGCCTTTTTCGAGTCCATCTCCGAGCCGAAGTTTCTCGGTGCGCTTGACCAACATATCAACAAATTTGTCATGGATTTTTTCATGCAGAATCAACCGGCTGGTTGCCGTACATCGCTGGCCTGTAGTACCGAATGCACCCCACAAAACGCCGTCAAGCGCCAATTCGAGATTGGCGTCGTCCATGACAACCTGGGCGTTCTTGCCTCCCAATTCCAGCGATACCCGCTTCAGCGTTTTTCCGCAGGATTGAGCAATCGTTTTTCCTACGCCGGACGAACCGGTAAAACTGATCAATGCGACGTCAGGATGTTCAACGATCTTCATGCCAACCGCTCCGCCGCCGCCGTGAACGATATTTACTACTCCCTTAGGAACCCCGGCGTCATGCAGTATCTGGACCAAACTCGTTGCCGTTTTCGGCGTATCGGAGGCCGGTTTAAATACGACGCAATTACCGCACACCAATGCAGGGAATATTTTCCAGGTCGGAATCGCCATCGGAAAATTCCACGGCGTGACTATGCCCGCAACTCCGATCGGCGTCCGAATGGCCATAGCAAATTTATTGGGTAATTCCGACGGCGCTGTATAACTGAATAATCTGCGTCCTTCACTCGCGGCATAATAGGCCGTGTCGATGCCTTCCTGAACGTCGCCGCGCGTTTCCGTAAGCACTTTTCCCATTTCACGCGTCATTTCGCGCGCAAGTTCTTCTTTGCGTTCTACCATCAGATCACCGACTTTTTTCAGAATATCGCCGCGTTTCGGAGCGGGCGTCAAGCGCCATTCTTCCCATGCCGCTTTTGCCGCCGCGACGGCCTCGTTTACATCCTCCTCAGCCGATTTTGGAAAGGTACCGATCACCACTTCCCAATTCGCCGGATTACGATTTTCAAATGTTTGTCCGGACTTCGCGTCTTTCCATTCGCCGTTAATAAAATTTTGAAATTTCTGTGCCATGATTCTTTACCTCAATCTTTACTTTTGTTTTGAATAATTAGCCAACCGGAATTTCATTTTAAATTACGATCGATCCGGTTGCGGAAATTTTCGCTCGACATCGCTTTTCGAGCCACCAGTCCCCAAAGTGTGAAAATGCCGCCTACGATCATGCCCAAGATACCAAATCCGAAAGGCGGAATATTCGGAATAAGTATGACCAGACCAAGAATGATCCAGACCCAATAAAGTTTTAAAAGCCAAAGTGTAAGCATGGTGAACTCCTTATGAATCGATACTATTGTCTTCCGGAATAGACATTTTCCAATACAAAAATATTTTGTTCGAGTTTGTAAAAATAGGTTCTTTGCCGAACGTCCCCGTCTTCCTTTTCCGGATATTCAACTTCATCAATACGTACTCTGTATTTTTGTTTTTCGTCTGCGCGCATCAAGGATATGTTACATGAAAATAGCAAACCGCCCCTGGTGTCTAAACTAAAAAGTGAAGTAAATTTATGATCAACTAATTTTTCAATGCGGCAGAATCGACGAAGGTCTTCATCAAGAAGCACGGAATAAATTTCTTCGTTTCCATCATTGTCCACATCGATAACCTTAACATCAAAAACGCTTCCTCCGGCACAACTGTTAACTATGTTGCATGTCCATTTACCCTCTTCCAAATAATATACCATCACATACGTCAGCTTTTGATTCAAACTACCCGATACGATCAGTTCTATATTACCGTCACCATCCAGGTCGGCGGAGAACCCTTTATAAAGGATAAACTCGCATTGTGTCGGTGCCTTATCAATGATACCCGGATAATTAATCGATGCATCTCTATACGCATCCTCAATATAATTTCGTTCGTTAACGCCTGATATGACTTCTATCGGCCGTCCGTTTCCGGCGAAAGCAATGCCATGCACACCGTAAACAACAAACAATAAACTAAAAATTCGAGCGATCAATCTTTCTTTCCTGTTTTCCAATATCTTATAGATAATATTCAATTTAATATGCTGCTAATTCCCGCATGACCTTCAGCATTTTGTCTTTGTTGGGCAAAAAATGAGCTTCCAACGGCGGACTGTACGGAACCGGCGTATCAATGGCTGCCAGCCGACGAATAGGCGCATCAAGATGTTCAAATGCATTTTCCGTGATGAAAGCCGAAACATCGCCGCCAACCCCACCGGTCAACGTCGCTTCATGCGCAACAATCACACGGTTAGTTTTCTTTACGGACTGTAATATGAGTTCTTTGTCGTACGGCAAAATACTTCGCATATCTAAAACTTCCACGCTCACGCCGTCTTCTTTTTCGATTTGCTCTGCGGCTTCCAACGCCCAATGCACAGCCGAACTGTAAGCAACGACGGTCAAGTCTTTACCTTCGCGCTTAATATCGCCTTTCCCTATCGGTACAATATAATCGTCATCCGGCACTTCGCCTTTGATGCGGCGGTAAAGAAATTTGTGTTCAAAAAATAAAACGGGGTTATTATCTCGAATGGCAGACTTAATCAATCCTTTAGCGTCATAGGGCGTTGAGGGAGACACAATTTTTAATCCCGGAACATGAAAAAACCATGCCTCCGGATTTTGTGAGTGAAATGGCCCGCCATGCACGCCGCCGCCCGATGGACAACGCACGACCATGGGAACCGCTTCACGCCAGCGATAATGAATTTTCGCGGCCTGATTAACCAACTGATTGAAGCCGCAGGAAATAAAATCGGCAAACTGCATTTCAGCAACAGGGCGCAAACCCATCAATGCCGATCCGACACAAACGCCGATAATGCCCGCTTCCGAAATAGGCGTGTCCATGACACGCTCCGCACCGAATTCCTCGATGAACCCTTTCGTCACTTTGAAAGCTCCGCCGTAAACTCCGATATCTTCCCCGATCAGAAAGACATGGGGATCGCGACGCATTTCCTCGCGCATCCCCATCGAAATCGCTTCCAAATATGTTAACGTCGCCATTATTTCCTTTGTAAAAATTATTTTTCGTTCGTCACCATACCCACGGACAAGCAACTACCAATTACTGTTCGAGCAACTGCAATTGATTTCCGTCCGGATCAACCACAACAGCTATCTTGCCGAATTCCAGCTCCGTAATGCCTTGTGTGAATTTGACATTCTTGGATTTTAACGTACCCACGGTTCTTTCCATATCGTCCACTTCAAACTGAATCAATACGCCGTTCTTCTTGTAATCTTTCGGTTCCGCTGATTTTTCGCCGCCTTTTTCCAGCGTGAGGATCGTACCTTCGGTATTAAATTGCGCAAAACCGTCTTCATGATACGTTATATCCAAACCTAAGCCGTCTTTGTAGAAAGCGAGCGAACGGTCGAAATCCGATGCATAGATACAGACATATTTAATGTTGGTAATCATTCCGGGCATTGTGTGAACTCCTTCTTAGGTTGTTGTAGTGTTTTCTATTTTGAAAATCGTATAACTTCTTTTAATATTTTTCCATCGGAACTATTCGGTGCGTCGATTCCTAATATAGCTGACAAAGTAGGTGCAATGTCGGCAGGAGAACAAGCGGTTCCGAAATTTCCCGGTTTTATCCAGTTAGCACCGTATAGAATAAGCGGAACGTGCCGGTCATATGAGTAAGGCGAACCGTGTTCAGCGCCAACATTATTTCTATCCCAAACGTAATTCGGTTTCAGTATGATGACCAAATCTCCGCTGTTCTTCGCATGGTAACTATTTTGAACGAACTCGGAAATCGAATCCTTACTAGTTTTACCGTAAATCAGATCCTCTGCCTTATACACGCAAAACAACTGAGGTACTGATGTAGTCAAAACCTCGCTAATATAATCTTCTGCGCCCTTTTTATCAATCTTTTTTTCGACTAACGCGCTCCGGTTAAAATAGAAATCGAGGTTCGCCATTCGTCCGACATAGGAACTTTCCACGCCTAATTTACCGAACTTCTTCGTCATGGCTTCTTGAACCAACTTTTCAATAAACAACGGATTGACTCGGCCGGCTTCGATTCCTTGCTTTACCAATACTTCAGGCATCACCGCGACTCCGTGGTCGGA
>JAEUSJ010000180.1:0-3542 GCA_016788215.1 bacterium
CCCTTCCATCTCAGTAATTCGCCATTGATCAGATACTCGGTTTGATCCATGGGCAGCGGCGGAGTTACATTTGCAAGAAAGTCGGTTTTCTTCGGAAATATTTTTTCAATTTTCTGTTTCATGATATTTTGTCCTTATGGTTAAGGGTTGCATGCATGACGCATAATCGTTACACCTAAATCACTCTAGTACTTCTATAATTTGAATACATCATAAATTCCTGCAATATTAAAACCGTTTTCTAAAATTTGTTTTGTTTGTGAACTTCCCGAATTTAACGCCGGATTTGTGTGATTTAAATGGATAAAATATATTTTACTTTTTTCCTTTGATGGCAGATTCGCAAATAACGCCATACTTTCTATCATAAATGGATGAGGTATTTCCGAAATAGGACGATTATTTAACTCATTTCCATCAAAAAATGTGGCGTCGATAAAGGCGTAGTCCACCTCTGAGATTTCTGCTATTATATTCCTATCCCATTTCTCCCATTTGTCGATATCGGGAATAAACAGAGCTCTCTTGTTTGGCCCAATAATGGTATAGCCAACAGTTTCTGAATATTCGTCTCGATGAGGAACCTTGAAGGGAATTATTTTTAAATCAGAAGACAAAACAATCGGGTTTTTGTCGGATAGTTCCTGAATTAAAATATTTTGATTTGAAACCAATTGGCTCCAGGGGCCATTCTCCTCTAGAAATCTTTTCATAACCGGCATTGCGAATACGTTTACCTTTTGTGCATTCATCGCCTCTTTCCCCAAGTACATCAATCCGGTATAATGTCCAATATGCGCATGACTTAAAAAAATACCGTTAGGAGTTTCTATAGAATCTCCAGAACAAAACTCTTTTAACTTTTTCATCTGTTCCGACATGTCAGGCGTCGCCTCGAACAGGTACTTTGCTTTATTTTTCGGGTCAACTAAACCGAGCGAAACCACTTTTCTGTTTTTGTCCTGGTTTTCAAATAAGTCTCTGCAGCAATCTTTTTTGCAGGCAATATGAGGAGAACCGGCATCTTGCAATGTGCCCAAAACAATTAGCGATGTTTCGATTATAGTCTTTGGTTTTGCGGCTGATTCAGATTGCGAAGGCCTATCATGGGAAGGGGCACAAGAACTAAAGGCCATTAGAAACAAGATAAAATAGAACTTCTTCATTATTCAGTCCTTTAGTTTATTCGACAAACGAGAATTGCGTAAGGAAGCCGTCCATAGATGGTGGAAAGGTAGAAACAATGAATCAATTTCAATTTATGAACAAATGCCCTATTCAATATGCGGCGCTGTTAACTATTTTCCAACCTTTTGCCACACCGTTGCGATACCTTGTCCGACGCCGATGCACATGGTGGCAAGGCCATATTGAATATCCCGACGACGCATTTCATGAACCAGCGTTCCCACGATTCGCGCGCCTGAGCATCCGAGCGGATGACCGAGAGCGATCGCGCCTCCATTCACATTGACTCGTACCTCATCTAGTTCCAGCTCACGAAAACACGCCAAAGCCTGAACTGCAAATGCTTCATTAATTTCGATCAGGCCGATGTCTTTCCATGTCAAACCAGTCAAAGCAAGCGCTTTGCGGCTGGCTTCAACCGGTCCCAGCCCCATGATATCGGGATGCAAGCCGGATACGGCCGCGCCGCACAGACGGAAAAAAGACGTATAACCTAGATCGCGCGCTTTGTCTTCGGTCATCAGCAAGGTCATCGACGCGCCGTCGCTCATGGGACAACTATTGCCGGCGGTCACCGTTCCGTCTTTTCGAAACGCCGGCCGGAGTTTGTTCAAACTCTCTATCGAAGTATCCTCGCGCGGACCTTCATCACGATCGATTGTCGTCGATCCGCTTTTCGTTGATAGTAGAACCGGGATCATATATTCCGAGAACTTTCCCTCTTTCCGAGCGGCTATTGCGCGCTGATGACTCTGAACAGCATAGCGGTCTTGTTCCTCACGCGGAATCTTGTGTTTTGTGTAGATCTCTTCCGCCGTCTCGCCCATATTGAGCGGGCGAACACGCGCCTCAATTTTTGGATTGGGAAATCGCCATCCGAGCGATGTGTCATAAGTAGGTAGTGAGCCAAACGGAAACGCTTTATCTGGCTTCGGTATGGCATACGGCCCGCGCGACATACTTTCAACTCCACCGGCGAGAAAAACTTCTCCCCAGCCGCTTTGAATAGTTGTTACCGCAGTGATAATCGCCTGCATGCTTGATCCGCACAAGCGGTTTACCGTCTGCCCGGGGATCTCAAAAGGCAGTCCCGCGATAATCGCCGCCATGCGCGCAACGTTACGCGAATCTTCGCCGGCTTGGTTGGCGCAGCCGATAATAATATCGGCGACCGCGTTTACATCCACTTTGGGGTTTCGCTCCAATATGGTTTTTATTAGTTCCGCAACCATGTCGTCGGGACGAATGGCGGAAAGAACGCCGCCGTATTTTCCCATCGGCGTGCGTATCGCATCTACCAGAACTGCGGTGTGATCCATATTGCTTCAGTTCCTTTCATTAACATAAGTTAGAATATCAATTCAAAATTATCAAATTAACCGAAGACGGATCTCAGTAAGCCGATATTTTCCGAATGACCCGTTCCAAACGCTTCAACATGACCCCGAACATAACTTCCGCTTAAAGCAAAATCGCCGATAATGTCGAGTATTTTATGCCGCACCATTTCATCTGCAAACCGCAGCTTTTCCTTTGAGATAATCGTGGCTTTACCGTCAGAATGGATAAAGGAATCAAGATTCATGTCAATCTTTTTCTCCAATTTGTTTATTTTTGAAAAATCATCGACAACAGCAAATCCTGCCGCATCGCTGATCCCGGTGATTAATCCTTTGTCGAGTAAATATTCCAATTCGCTCAATAGGGTGAATGTTCTTGCCGGAGCGATTTGGTCATGATAGGTATGCCGTGAGAATTGATAGGTAAAATTTTGTTTGAACTTCTCGGCGTAATTCAAATGATAGGTGATATGCAATTCGTTCGCCGGTGTAATACGTATAAAAGAAGAATTTTTTTGATTTCTGAAGACGATCTCTTTTTGAATAGAGTGAAACTCTACTTCTTCGGATTGTTCTCTCACCCCGGATGATACGAGTAATTCATAATACATTTTACTACTTCCGTCGAGAATCGGGACTTCTTCATTGTCTATCTCTATCGTCAAATTAATGATTCCCAATCCAAAAATCGCAGACAACAGATGTTCGACCGTCCTAACTTTGACTTCTCCAATGCCGAGCGTGGCAGCACGTTCCGTATCGCAGATGTTGTTCCAGAGTGCCGGGATCGGCGGTGAGCCTTTGAGATCGGCGCGGACGAAATAGATCCCGCTGTTGGCTTCTGCCGGAAGGAACTTTACCGATGCGGCTTTTCCTGAGTGAATTCCTTTACCCGAGATAAAAACTTCTGTTTGGATTGTGTTCTGTTTCACAGACAAAAAATACGTCTAAAAACACCGGAATTCAAAGAAATTAAATTTGCACAACGTAGAAAAATATATTAGATTGCAACCC
>JAEUSJ010000180.1:3640-5982 GCA_016788215.1 bacterium
CAAAAAATACGTCTAAAAACACCGGAATTCAAAGAAATTAAATTTGCACAACGTAGAAAAATATATTAGATTGCAACCCCTTAGAATAATCCAGAAACAGGAGAGGTTATGAGTTTTGTGTCTATGAACGGAGGCTGCATCGAAGTGATCGTCGGAAGCATGTTCAGCGGGAAGTCGGAGGAACTTATTCGCCGCATGCGCCGCGCTGAAATCGCTCGTCAACGCGTACAGGTTTTCAAACCGCTCATTGATAAACGTTACAGCGAAGATCACATTGTTTCGCACAGCGATTTACGCATGAAGTCCGAGACTGTAGAAAAAGCGGATGAAATTTTAGAAAAAGTAGATCCACGTACAGAGGTGATCGGAATCGATGAAGCGCAGTTCTTTGACGCAACGATTGTTGCCGTGTGCAACCGGCTGGCCGATATGGGCAAGCGTGTGATCGTTGCAGGTCTCGATAAAGATTATCTTGGAAAACCATTTGAGCCGATGCCGGAATTGCTTGCGATAGCGGAATACATAACCAAGTCGATGGCGATCTGCGTCATCTGCGGCGCGCCGGCGAATTACACTCAGCGGCTTGTTCAAAACGAAGAGCGCGTTCTGGTTGGCGCATCCGGCGTGTACGAAGCGCGATGCCGTCGTCATTTTGATCCTACGCTCACGGTTCCCGGCCTTAGCAAACGATAAAAACACTCTAACTGCAAAGGACGCAAAGACGCTAAGCGTCGGATTCTTTAGAAAATTTGTTTTTTTGAAGTCCCACAGATATTGCAAATAAACGGAGAGACTATTCTGCGTAAATCAGCGTAATCTGCGGGGGCATATGTTAAGTAAATTGAAAGAGTACAAAAATAACCGTGTGAAGGATAAGTTCTTCTAAAAATTCTTTGCGAACTCTGCGGTTAAATGTCCTAATTCATTCAATTCACCGATTGCTCCATACATGTTCATAGATTATGCAGAAATTCACATCCGCGCGGGCAAAGGCGGGGATGGTTGTATATCCTTTCGCAGGGAAAAATATATTCCCAAAGGCGGCCCGGACGGCGGCGACGGCGGACGCGGTGGCGATGTCGTCATTCAGGCCGATGAGAATCTGCATACCTTGCAAGACATAGTTCATCATAGAATTTTCCGCGCCGACAACGGGGGAAAAGGGCAAGGATCCAACCAAACAGGTAAAGATGCAGACGACATTATTATTCTCGTGCCGGTGGGAACCATTGTCAGAGATTTGGAAACGGAAAAGGTTTTGGCCGATCTGGTTGACAAAGGTCAAAGATTCGTTGCGGAAAAGGGCGGAAAAGGCGGTAGAGGAAATTGGCGTTTCCGAACGCCGACCAATCGCACGCCGCGTCACGCGGAACCCGGGCAAGCGGGCGGGGAAAATCGTATTGGACTCGAACTGAAAGTTCTAGCGGATGTCGGCCTGGTTGGTTTTCCCAACGCCGGTAAGTCAACGCTTCTTGCATCCATCAGCGCGGCGAAACCGAAAATTGCGAATTATCCGTTTACAACGCTGACGCCGAATTTAGGGATTGTGAAAGTTGCCGATTTCAAGAGCCTTGTCATGGCGGACATTCCAGGACTCATCGAAGGCGCGCACGAAGGCAAAGGGCTCGGCATTCAATTTCTGAAACACATCGAACGAACGAAAGTTTTGGCGTTTCTGATCGATGTGCAAAGTGAAAATTATGAAAAGGAATATGCAACGCTTAAAAAGGAGCTAAAGTCGTTTAACAAAGAACTGCTGAAACGCCGCCGTATCGTCATTCTAACAAAATTGGACACCACCGATAAAGCGCCGAAAAAAGCAAAAATGAAGGACGGCACACCGGTATTTATGATCTCATCCGTTGCGCATACCGGCTTGGATAAGTTGGTAAAGATGCTGTGGAAACTAATTGGCGACCAATAAATCTCGATTAGAGCCATCACTGCAAAATATTTAATAAATCATTATTTAACTATTGACATCGGATACTTTTTTTTGTATCATTGCAACCCGTTTGAGAATGGCGGCAAGAGCTGGTTTTAAGTGTTGATAACTTGTTAAGATCGAAAAAATAAAGAAACTTAAAATAGTACTTGCAAACCGATAAGTTTTTGTATATATTGACGTCCCTTGTGAAAAAAGGGTCGTTCTAAAAAGATAGATTTCAAGACGTAAGTCTGATTATAGATGCGGATAACGCAAGTTGTCGCAAAATGTTTTTTGAAAATGAGAGTATACATCGTTAATTCAATTTGAGTAATTGAGTCAATCAGCTCTTCTATAGTATATTTATAAAATAATATATTGACAACGAAGAGTTTGATCCTGGCTCAGGACTAAC
>JAEUSJ010000181.1:0-4246 GCA_016788215.1 bacterium
GTTCGAATGAGGGTTCAACTTTGATCTTCTCACCCAGCAGAACTATGGCGTTTTTCAATTTTCCGTCATATTTCGTTTTCACGGCCTGTAAATTTTTTTCATTAACGTAAATTATCTTTCCTTTGACGGCGCCGATCGTTGCCGGTGACCAGGCTTTGGGATACGCGATAAGCTGAAAAGCATACGGCGCGGTCACGCCGGCGCGGAACGATTTGACATCCCAGCCGCGGCCAAATTCGCCCCAAGCCTCAACCTGCGCTGTAAGGCCGTATGACTCAAGCGTCTTTTGCGACCACGCGTTGGCTGCCGCCATGCCTTTGGAGTTGGTCAGCCGAGGCCCGATAACATTGGTCAGTACATTAAGTAGTTCCATCACCTTGGAATTTTCGATTGCTTCTTTTTTGATATTGAAAGCAACAAGCGTATCAGCGGGATTGAATTGCGCGTGTAATTCAAATGAAAAAATGAACATGCACAGCGCAGAAAATAAAATAAGAAAACGTTTCATTGCGAGCCTCTTCAAATTGGTAGATGACAAGTTGGAAGTGATTAAGATGATTAAATAATAAATTCGATAAACAGGATTCATTGCGTTCTAAAATTACATGCACTAACCAAATAAATTATTTTTGATCAGCTTTTGTGAGTAATTCTATAATCGTTTCGTATTGCTTGGATGTAGCAACGTCCAGCGCAGTACGGTTTTTTTTATCGCGAGCGCGAATGTCCGCGCCTTTTTTCAGGAGAAGCCTCACCGCTTCCATCCGATTATATTCTGTTGCCAGCATCAAAACGGTTTGCCCCTGGTCGTTGGCTGCCTTGATATCCGATCCGCTTTCCAGGAGAACTGTGACTACGTTGGCTTTGCCCTTAATCACGGCCTGCATCAGCGGCGTAAAATGAAAACGGTCTCGTGCATTAGCGTCTGCGCCGTTCTGCAGAAGGGATTTGATAATATCAATCCGGTCAAACAGCACCGCAAACGTAAGCGCAGTCTTTCCGTCTTCGTCTTTAGCGTTAACGGCCGCGCCCTTCTTGATCAAAGATTCCAACACATCCAACGGCGCATACCGGGCCGCATACATCAGCGCCGTCTGCCCGTTGGTGGCAAGCGCATTGACATCGGCTCCTTTTGCAAGAAGTAACCGAACTACTTTCGAATGCCCGTCGCGCGCCGCAATCATCAACGGCGTAGGTTCGTTGAGTTCGCCTTGAGAAGTAGAATCATACGATCTCAAAAATCTCGCATTAGGATTCATTCCCGAAGTCAGAAAAAGATTGGTTAAAATCGCATCGCCTTTGCGTAATCTATGCAGAAATGATTTTTCACTGTACTCAATGCCCAGGCGATCCAGTTCTTTTCTTGCATTGTCGCGCTGATTCCCGCATGATCCCGCCATCAAAGAAATTAAAGCAAGTGCCAATTTAAAATTCAAAATTAAGAATTTCTTCATTTTTAACTATCCTCCGTAACTCCAACCTGTATCCCGCAATAACATCGGTTCATCTTCCGATTCATTGAGTCGCGCGTTGACGATCTTCCCAATTACAATAGTATGATCGCCTTTTTCGATTCGCTCCTCGACCGAACATTCAAGAGCCGCGTTCGCTTCCAGGAAAAGCGGCGCGCCCGTCACGCCGGATTCAAATTCACAACCGTTTATTTTGTTCCCATCCAAATGAACTTCTTTAAAAAATTTTGACGCCATCGCCTTTTGGTTTTTCCCCAAGACATTCAGCGCGAAACTTTTACTCTGCTTAACCGCTTCGTTTGCCCAACTTTCATTTCGTATCCCTACCATCACGAGCGGCGGTTCAAACGAAGCCTGCGACACCCACGTCACCGTTGCCGCAGCGTACGGCATGGACTCTTTGGGATCGGTCGCTTTCGCGGTTAATATATATAAACCGTATTGAAACATTTTTAGCGCGCGTTTTTTATCGCTCAAATTCATTCTATCCTCCTGTTAGGATGAGTGTACATGCTGAGGTTCCGATCGCAATTTTGTTACCACGTCCACCAAACGCCGCCCGACGAATTCGATTTCCTCCAACGTATTGGTTCGCCCGATCCCGAAACGAAGCGACGCTTTGGCAAGTTCGTCGCTGATCCCGATCGCGCGCAGAACGTGCGACGGTTCCGGCAACGCGCTCGTGCACGCGGAGCCCGACGACATAGCAACTTCTTTCATCGCTATCATGATCGATTCGGATTTCGTTTGTTCGAAACTTATATTCAAATTATTGGGCAGCCGTTTGATCCTTTTTGAGGCTTCGTTTGCTGTACCGGCTTTTCTTAACGCTTCCAGAGTTTCTATCTCCGGCCCGTTCACATGAATACTGTCAAGTTGTGTAACGACCGCTTCATACAATTTATTTCTCAAATTGAAGTAATGCCAGAAATTGCTGTCAAATTCCGACTTACACAATAACGCCGCCTTACCCAGGCCAACGATACCCGGAACATTTAGCGTACCGGAGCGCATTTCCTTTTCATGCCCGCCGCCGTCCATTTGCGCGACAAGTTTTACGCGCGGATTTTTTTGCCTTACGAATAATGCGCCTACCCCTTTGGGTCCATAAAATTTATGAGCTGAAATAGATGCCAGATCCAAATTCAGTTCATTGACGTCCACACGGATCTTTCCCACGGCTTGAACGATATCGCTGTGAAAAAGAATATTTTTCTCACGGGCGACCTCGCCGATTTTTTGTATCGGGCTTATACTACCGATTTCATTATTGGCCATCATGACCGAAATCAAAATCGTTCTGTCAGTAATTGCACTGCGAACTTGCTCCGGATCAACCGTGCCGTCATTACGAACCGGCAGAACGGTAATTTCGAAGCCCGACTTTTCAAGGTGTTTGCATGAATCCAGAACGCATCTATGTTCCGCAGCATTGGTGATGATGTGGTTACCTTTGGATGCGTAGGCCTCTGCAACGCCTTTCAATGCCAGATTAATCGATTCCGTTGCACCGCCGGTAAAAATAATTTCTTTTTTGTCGGCTCCGATCAGCTCGGCAACATCCGCCCTGGCCAGTTCCACAGCTTCTTCAGCCTGCCATCCAAAAACATGATTGAGGCTGGCCGCGTTGCCGAAACGATCCGTCAGATACGGCATCATCGCATCGAGCACTCTTTTGTCTAAAGGCGTCGTGGCGTGATGATCTAAATAAATTGGCAGATGACCCATAAAAACGATACGGCTAAATCAGGGTGCATATTTTTTGTGCGGGAAATGTAGACAATCACTTTTCAAAAATCAAGTTTGCGCCATAGCTTTCTGTTGACATTTCTTTGCGAATCGTTTATTTTGTCCCACTTAAAAAAGCAGAGGAACATGAGCAAGACCAAAGTAGCCATTCTCGGCGCTACCGGAACCGTAGGACAGCGATTCATTCAACTTTTGGACCAACATCCGTATTTTGCAATTGCCGCTATCGCGGCTTCTGAAAAGTCAGCAGGCAAAAAGTATAAGGACGCGGTGGCCTGGAAACTCGATTCGCCGATTCCCAAGTCCATTCTAGACATGGTCATTCAGAAGTGCGAACCCGGTATCGATGCGAGGATTGCCTTTTCCGGATTAGATTCGACGGTGGCGGGCGAGATCGAAATGGCTTTTGCAAAAAACGGATATGCAGTGGTGAGCAATTCAAAAAACTACCGCATGGAAGCGGATGTACCGCTGATTTATCCTGAAGTTAATGCAGACCACCTCGCACTGATCGACGTCCAGAAAAAGAAACGCGGATTTAGGAACGGATTCATCGTAACAAATTCAAATTGCTCAATCATGTCTTTTTTGCCAATCGTCCACGTACTCGACAAAAACTTCGGAGTTGAAAAAATGACCGTCGTGACCATGCAGGCTATTTCCGGAGCAGGATATCCCGGTGTAGCTTCATTGGACATTTTAGGTAATATTGTTCCATATATCGGCGGCGGAGAGGAAGAAAAAATCCGAACAGAGCCGTTGAAGATCCTCGGAAAATTGGAAAATGGAAGCATCACCTATGCCGGTATTCAAATCAGTCCTTCAGTAAATCGCGTTCCGGTAGTTGACGGACATCTTGCGTCGGTATCGGTTAAACTCAGGACAAAAACGAATGTGGATGAAATTAAAGACCATTTGAGAAATTTCCGTGGTATCCCGCAGGAATTGAAATTACCTCACGCGCCGGAGCGCCCGATCATTGTTCATGACAGTATCGATCGCCCGCAACCGCGACTGGATATTCA
>JAEUSJ010000181.1:4255-5932 GCA_016788215.1 bacterium
GAAATTACCTCACGCGCCGGAGCGCCCGATCATTGTTCATGACAGTATCGATCGCCCGCAACCGCGACTGGATATTCACTTGGATAAAGGCATGGCCGTTTCCGTCGGCCGAATTCGTCCCTGTGAAGTACTGGATTATAAATTCACTTGCCTCGTTCATAACACGATCCGCGGCGCAGCCGGCGCAGCCATTCTAAATGCAGAGTTGCTGTATGCGAAAAAAATGCTATAAACCGCAAAGACGCTGAGTCGCAGAGAAGATGACTAAAGAAGACTACAATACAATATCAGAAAAAATATTGGATTCCTGTATTACAGTTCATAAAATGATGGGGCCAGGATTGTTGGAATCGATATATGAACTTTGTCTGATAAAAGAATTTGAATTGCGCAACATAAATTATGCAAGTCAAGTCTCGATACCCCTTTTGTACCGGGGGCTTGAATTATCCAAGGATTTCAAAATTGATCTTTTGGTCGAAAATGAAATTATTTTGGAACTTAAGTCTGTCGATACTTTGTTGCCAGTTCATGAAGCACAAATCATTTCATATTTGAAACTGGCTAATAGAAAACTTGGTTTTCTCATCAATTTTAATGTTCCCTTATTAAAGCACGGCTTCAAACGCTTTGTAAATAATTTCTAAGTAATTAATTCTTCGCGTCTCCGCGCCTCTGCGGTTCATAAAACGAACTAATTTCCATGATCATCATAAAATTCGGCGGAACATCGGTTCAGGATGCCGCATCCATTCGTTCAGTTATCAATATCGTCAAGACTAAACTACACAAGCAGCCGATCGTCGTTGTTTCCGCTGTTGCCGGCGCTACGAATCAACTGATCGAATCTGCACGCTGCGCCGTTGCCGGAAAAAAAGCAGAGTCGGTAGGAATTTTAAATAATCTCCGAAATCGTCATCTTGAAATTGCAGAAGATCTGATCAGGGATAGCAGTGCATTAGACATTATCAACAAAGCCATTGACGACATTATCACCAAGTTGGCCAATTTAGTTGAAGGCGTGTCGCTTATCGGGGAATTGACCAATCGTTCGCTTGACATGTTTGCCGCACAGGGAGAACTTTTGTCTTCGAGCGTTATCGCTCCTGCGATGAAAGAAGCGAATATTTCTGTGAAATGGTTTGACGTGCGGCAAGTCATGATTACCGATGATCAATTTGCAAGCGCCGTTCCTAACATTCCTGTCTTGGCTGATAGGTCCGGAACACTTATCACACCTCTGTTCAATGAATGTCAAGTGGTTTTGACTCAGGGATTTATTGGTTGTACGGTCAACGGCATTACTACAACGCTTGGCCGAGGCGGATCGGATTATTCCGCCGCTTTGCTCGGCGCGGCCTTGGATGCCGAGGATATTGAAATTTGGACCGACGTGGACGGCGTACTGACAACCGATCCGCGTATCGTGCCGCACGCCAAGCGGGTCAAACAGATGAGTTTCCGTGAAGCGTCCGAATTGGCGTATTTCGGCGCCAAAGTATTGCATCCGGCAACTATAATTCCGGCAGTGGAAAAAAATATTCCTGTCCACGTTTACAATACCAAAAATCCGAATTTTGGCGGAACGCTCATCGCCGCCACGCTGCATTTGTCGAAGGAGGCGCAAAGTTCCTCCTGCGTGATCAAATCCATCGCTTTTAAAAAAGGTATCACTAT
>JAEUSJ010000182.1 GCA_016788215.1 bacterium
TTTGCACGTATCCATGAAACGAATCTAAAAAAACAAGGTATGCTTGCGCTGACCTTCAAGAATCCTTCGGATTACGATTTGATTCGTGAAGACGATGCATTATCCATTACCGGTTTAAAATCTTTTGCACCGGGTAAGACCTTAACGCTTGTTATGGAGCACAAGGACGGGTCTAAAGACCGTTGCGACTTGAATCATTCGTATAATCAAAGCCAGATTAAATGGTTCAAAGCAGGCAGCGCTTTGAATCTCATTGGAGGGGCAAGCAAAAAGAAAACTCCTGCTGATAAAACGAAAACACAAAGCAAAAAGAAAAAGCGATCAGTAATGCCGGCGAAGAAAAAAAACACAGCAAAAAAAATAAAGAAAACCGTTAGAAAAGCGGTAAAAAAAACAATTAAAAAGAAGCTGAAAACTGCGATTAAAAAATCAGCAAAGAAGATCGGCAAGAGAAGATAATCTCTGATAATTTCAGTCCCTTTAATTTGATGCAGTCACACTACCGTTTGGTGTGACTGTTATTTTTAATACATCAAAAAAGCGCAGAAAAAATCTACTTTGACATCTGAATTAAGAATTCAACTCGACAAGCTCTACGCAACATTTGACCACAGTTTTATCTATTCCGATCCCATTCAACTTGTTAAAAGATTTGATGATTCGCAGGATCAAGAGATCGTTGCGCTTGTCGTGACGTCTCTCGCTTTTGGACAGGTTCAACAAATTATTAAAGCCGGTGAATTGGCCATAGAGCTAATGAATCACTCACCTCGACGATTTGTGGATACAATGGAGCCGGAAGTTGAAATAAAAAAATGGCGCGGTTTCTATTATCGTATGATCAAACACACGGATTTGTTACGGCTGCTTTATGCGTTGAAAAAAATATTAAATCAAGTCGGCTCGATAGGAAATTGGGTTTCTTCACAATATCAACAGGAAGATGCGCATCTCGGCGTGACTTGGGCAAAATGCGTAGATGAAATTAGAAAAATAGATCTGGAAAATTGGAAATGGAAACGCTCAAAGGGAATCGGATTTAATCATCTTCTGCCAAACCCAATAAAAAAAAGCGCATGTAAACGAGCAAATTTATTACTGCGCTGGATGGTTAGAAAAGACCAAATAGACCTAGGCTTGTGGGATAAACTTCCTGCGAGTAAACTCATTATTCCGGTTGATACACACATACAGAGGATTGCCTACAATATCGGTTTGACAAACCGCACGGATCTTTCATGGAAAACAGCTATTGAAATTACGGATAAATTGAGACAATTAGATCCAAACGACCCTGTTAAATACGATTTTGCTTTGTGCCGGTTGGGCATATTGAACATGTGTCCAAAGAAACGAGACATGAATAAATGTAACAGCTGTCCGATTTTTGATATCTGTCGTTTATAATTTCAACTCTCTTCATACTATCAAGAAAAGCCATTCTGGAACAGCCTCCTCCGGCGGAGAGAAGTGATTTGAACTTTTAACTCGTTTTGTGACGAGATCTATTTTAGATCAAGCACCTCTCTGACCTTCTTCAGAATTTCATCCGGGAAATACGGTTTTTGTGCAAAGTCCGTTACGCCCGCTTTAAGTAATTCCGATTTACGATTATGTCCAAAATAACCGCTCGAAATTATGATCTTCGCGTCGGCATTGATCTTTTGAATACCCGCAATAACTTCCTCCCCGCTGATCTTAGGCAATCCCATATCCGTAAATACCAGTGCGATGTCGTCATGTTGCTGTGCATACATATCCAAAGCTTCCTGCCCGTCAGCCGCCGCCAGAACATGATACCCTTTTTCTTCAAAAATAGCGGTTAACAATTTTCTCATCGATTCCTCGTCGTCCGCAATCAGGATTGTTTCATTTCCGCCCGCAATGTCATTCACGCTAACTTCTTTAGCGTGGTGTTCGATATAGCTTTGCTGAACGGGAAAATAAAGATTAAACGATGTTCCTTTTCCTACTTCGCTTTGTACGTCAATGAAGCCATGATGCGATTCCACGATTCCGTACACCGTTGCCAGGCCAAGGCCGGAACCCCGGTCGCGGCCTTTGGTTGTGAAAAACGGCTCGAAAATGCGATTCTTTGTCTCTTCATCCATACCGGTTCCGGTATCGGTCACTTTGACGTAAATATATTCCGGGGAATGTAGTTTCGATGTTTTCCCCTGAATGTCCTGTGCTTTGATCCCCTTGGCCGTGATGGAAAGAATACCGCCGTTCGGCATGGCATCGCGCGCATTAATACAAAGATTGAGTAATACCTGGTGAATCTGTGTAGGATTGGCGACGACCGGAGGCAGATCCTTTTCGTAATCGGTACGGATCGAAATCGTCTTCGGGAAGGTTTGTTCGATGAATTTCCTGATCTCCTTTATGGTTTCATGAATCAGGATCGATTCCAAGACGACGTCGCTTTTTCGCGCAAACGTAAGTAATTGTTTGACCAGGCTTGCTCCTCGCTGCGTGGCTGTAGTGATCGTATCCGCACTGTCTGTAATATATTCATTGTCCGAGAATTTTCTGCGAACCAAATTGATATGTCCCAGTATAATCGCGAGAATATTGTTAAAATCGTGCGCAATGCCGCCGGCTAAGGTTCCTAAGCTTTCCATTTTCTGCGATTGTATCAATTGTGTTTCAAGACTTCGCCGGTGTGTATCGTCAAAAAGATAACCTTTGATCTCGATCAGCTCGCCTTTTTCATTAAATTTTCCGACCATATTTTCAATAACATATATTTTTTTTCCGTCTTTGCGAATGAGTTCCGACGAATTATATTCCAAGCGTTTCTCCCGCGTCAAACGCTTCAGTAGCTGTTCACGCGCTTTTTTGTCGGGATAGAGCGAGCGGACGTCCATTTTCAGAGCCTCATCGACAGTGGCATAACCGAACATTTTTGCAAAAGGTAGATTGCAGGCCAGCAAGCGTCCATCGAGCGTAGTTATATAGTCGCCGGTCAGATCGTCTTCGAAAAATGATTTATATTTTTCTTCAGATTCGCGTAAGACTTCTTCCGCCCGTTTTCGATCGGTGATATCAGTGGCGACGCCAATGAGCGCTGTCACTTGTCCATTCGAATCTTTAATATTTGTCGTGGTGAGATGAATGAAAAATTCACTGCCGTCTTTCCGGCGGTTCCATAATTCACTTTGCCATCCGCCGTTTAAAGTTGTATGGAGAATCTCGCTGAGGGCATTGGGTGGATTCTCAAGCGGACGTATGATGCTAATGTTTTGTCCTATAAGTTCATCTCTCGTGTAGCCGTACGTATTTACAAACGCGTCGTTGACGAAAAGAATATTATTTTCGGTATCGGTAATACTCACACATTCGTTAATACTTTTTAGCACATCGGCGAGCATGTTAATTTCCTTCTCTGCCTTTTTGCGCTCGGAGATGTCGCCTGAAATTCCTATGATACCGATTAATTTGCCCTGCTGGTCATGAATCGGAGAGTCTGATACAAACGCCGGAAAACCGCTGCCGTCTTTCCTTTTAACCAACAACTCACCGGACCACGAATTCCCCTCGTTTAATTGTTTCATTATTTCAATAGCTTGCTCTCTGGTCTGCTACGCGGGTGTTAAATCGATAATGTTTTGTCCCATGGCTTCAGCCGAAGACCAACCATAAATTTTTTCTGCTGCATTGTTCCAATAAATAACAGAGCCATTTATGTCGGTTGCAATTACTGCCTGACCAACGGTATTTAACAGCCTTGCATGAAATTTGGTTTGCTCTTCCGCTTTCTTCCGCTCGGTAATGTCTCGAAAAAAACAAGTAACTGCCGTCGGTTGAAAGGCTTCGAAACGACAAGCCACGCTCCCCTCAACAACTATCGTATTCCTATCCTTTGTCACAAACCGGATTTCAATTGCGTCAAACTTCTCACCGCTCATCACTCGTTGAAGCGTCTCTGAACACTGAGTCAGGTTGTCAGGATGAACCACACTGTCTATGTTGAGATTGATCAACTCTTCCTCCGTGTATCCAAGCGCCTCGCGCCACGCCCGATTTGCATATAACATATGTCCGTTCGGCGCCATAGCCTGTATGAGATCGCTCGTACTCTCAAAAAGATCATGGTATCGTTCATTACTTTGTTTCAGTGTGCGTTGAGATTGCTGGATCGATTCCGCCATACAGCAGAAAGATTCCGCCAAAACTGCGATTTCATCGTGTGTCTTTACAGCAGGGCGTTGTGAGTAATCGCCATTGGCAATGCTGTTGGCTGCTTTGGTAACAGTAACAATCGGTTTGGAAATTCTCTGTATGGTAAGATAGCTTACAACGAGAGTGATGAGGATACCTAAGAACGTTATCCCATAGATCGAATTCGAAGCGTTTTCTTTGTTTGCCGTCGCCAGAAGTCGATGTTGTTCAATTCTCATAGAGATGCCATCGAATATTTCTGTCGTTTTCCGATTGACATCGTTACCGAATCGGTAGTCCATCGTCTCCATCAATGCCCATGCCTTGGGCGACTGTCGGGGATGCTGGATTGCAAGAATCTGTGCAGAATAGGAGTGGATGGAGTCAAGGTCTTGCTTGATTCCACCGACAAGATGAAGCTCTTCTTCGGTCAGAGGAAGCTGAATTAATCGCTCATAGAATTCATCCACACGTGAACTCAGTCGATTGTATTCGCGTTGGTAATTTTCGTTTTGCGTAATAATGTAAACGTTGTCCGCCCTCAGCAGTTGAGCAATGGCGAAGCGGAGATTTCCCGATGCCCCCCGTTTGACGGCTTCACGTTCCATAGAGTCAAGGCTCGAAGTGATTTTGTTGAATCCACGAAAAGTGATTCCAACCATAGCCACCATTAAGATGAGCAAGGCAAGAAATGCAAGCCCAATCTTACGGCCGATTGTTGATTTCATATGCTGTCAACTCCAATGAAGTTAGTAGAGATGAGAAAAAGCCGAAGAGCTGTCGATGACACGCAACGAGGGTGAGGCGTATCAAAATTGGAAAATAATTTTCTTCGATAGACAGAAATGATGAATCCATGAGAACCTATTCCCCAAGAACGGTCCGATGCATACGCATCAAGATTTTAATAATGTACGTCAACAACTCCGAATGTACGTCAACAACTCCGAATCGGCAAAGGTTTTTATAAAATTTTTGTTTTTATTTTTTTTGTAACTGTATAGCGGATTTTAAACCCCTTCTCTGGCAAGCTACACAAAAATTCGAGTTGCGATTGAAACAAGGTCCAATTGTTGGGATGATGAAAAAGTGTTCAACCATAGCAACTGCAACATAGTGTTTTGTAGTTTAAGAGTACATTTGCACTAACTCTTCTACGATCTGCGTGACGCGGAGGATTGCACATCGGCTTCAAACTGAGCACAATAATGCTGCAGAACAATTTCATCGTTTGTCAGCTTACAATGATAACGGAAAGTGAGTTGCGATGTATCCATTTTTAGGAACGAAAGGCGGTGTTTACAATATTGACAGGAATCTTTTTTGTTAGTTTTGATAGGTGTTTTGTTGAGATTCTTTAGAGATTCCTGGTTGGATTTGGCCGTGGAAATAGTTACCGACTGTATATTGGACATTTCTTTGAAGATCAGATTCATCAAACGGACAAACTGCCCTATCTGAAACATTGATTTTCGCATTTTTATCAAAAACAGTATCTGAAGCATAAGCAATACGACAAATAATGTTATGATAAACACAAATAGCGTTTCAATCGAAAAAAACTCGAATCCACCGATCATTTTACCGCGTTTCTTTTTAGAAGTTAGATAAAACTAACAAATCTCCTTCATAAAATCAAACCTTAATAATTTTTTTCATGGTTTTACCCTTAAAAAAACTTGCAATTATAGCGGTTTAGTA
>JAEUSJ010000183.1 GCA_016788215.1 bacterium
CCTTTTGAATGGGGGACTGAAAAATTAAAAGAACAACGTTTTGGCTGGAGGTACGTTGACATGTTACCAGTCAAGGAGTACGCATTTCTATTTGAAAACTCTAGAAAACAGATTCTTGTGGACACAGAACTTATGTATTTAGATCGTCACCTTCTCCTCGGGGAATTGTTCATAGAATACATTATTGCTTTTGTAGCATCAAACCTAATCGCCATGATGTTCAGTTTGGAAAATTCAAAGAAGAAAAATAAATAATAGCGTTTTTTCGTACAAAGTATTTGGGAAAAATCATGTTAACTTATGATGAATTAATTTATTTTATTATTAATGCAGTAGATTCAATGTCTTCCATTCAGGCTATTGAAGAATGCAATCGGCTAGGCATGAAAAAAATAGAGTTCCAACACTTGAGCGCAGATTCTAACATACCTCAGTATGATAACGGCTATGCATTCACTTGTTCCACTCAAAATAATAACATTTCTCAAGTGGAGATATTGGAAAAAGAAAAACAGATTCTCCAAATGGGTTTTCAAATAGTTTACAAACCGCGACTCATTCTCTCGCGTATTACTGGCGATCTTAAACGCATGAATGCTATTCTCAAAAATTACTATGGAGATGGCGTGCCTATGGCTATGGATAATGTTGACATTTTGAATTTCGGTAATGAAAACACTGCTTGTTACATATCTAAAATAAAAATCAACAATTACAACATCATAACCCTGCGAGTTGGTAATCGGCTTTTTTGGAATTAGATATTTGCAGAATGGGTGACTTCACATAGCAAGTAGCCTCCAACTGGAGGAGAGAGTGGCGTTATCATTACAGAGAACAGATATTAAAAACATACGTGGAGCAGAGACCACTTCAAAAACGGGCGACACCGAAAAGCCAAACGAGTAGGGCCGAATTGAGGAATGAGTATGACCAACAGCGTGACCTTGCACAGGGTTCTTAAAGCAACTCCTGAAAAAGTTTACCGGGCTTTTACGGATGCTAATGCCATGGCCTACTGGATCCCGCCCTATGGATTTTTATGTGTGGTGCATCAGATGGATGTGCGTGTGGGCGGCAGTTATAAAATGTCCTTTATTAATTTTTCAACCGGAAACGGACATTCTTTTGGAGGAACGTTTTTGGAAATAAAACCGAATGAATTCATAAAACATACCGATAAATTTGACGATCCGAACCTGCCCGGTGAAATGATCACGTCGATTTCGCTTACAAAAGTATCCTGCGGCACAGAACTTAAGATCGTTCAAGAGGGTATTCCTTCGGTCATACCGGCGGAAATGTGTTATTTAGGCTGGCAAGAGTCGTTAGAAAAACTGGCGAAGTTAGTTGAACCGGAAATTCCGGATGCTTAATTTTTCCGGGCGACAAATCAACAAATGGAATAGTATTATTTCATAAAAACTAACTGCACGTCGTGTGTTATGAATATTCTAATTTCCGAAATGAAATCCCCCTATATCCCCCTTTTCAAGGGGGACAAATCCGAATACTGCATTAACCATTCCCCCTTGCAAAGGGGGTTAGGGGGATTGCTTGAATGGTCAATATTCATGCCTGTAATGATTGTTTTTTTATGCCTCTCCTCCTGTGACGGCATCGTCAATTGGATGTCTTTTCACCCGGACACGAATACCTATATAGCAGAAAAAGACCTGCCAGATTATGTCCGCGTCGTGAAGATTCGCACATCGGACAGCCTTACGATACATGGACTTTATTTTTCGGATAAAAACGATTCCGTCAAGTCGAAGATCATCGTTTATTTTCACGGCAATGCAGGGAATATGTATCATCGAATTACGGAAGGCGCGAAGTTGTTTGAGTTGGGCTACGACGTGCTGGTCGTGAGCTACCGCGGCTATGCTCGAAGTGAAGGAAGCCCGTCGGAGCAAGGGATCTATATCGACGGCAGATCGGCGCTGGATTTCGTCACGCGCGAACTCGGATATAAGATGAACGACGTGGTGTTCTATGGCCGCTCCATCGGAACAACGGTTGCGATCGACGCCGCGCAGGGACAGGATATCGCGAAACTTATTTTGATCACGCCGTTGTCGTCCGGCGCCGCGTATGCAGATGCGAAAGGCCTGGAGTGGCTGGAATTCATGGTAGGTAAACCTTTTCCGTCGATCGATAAAATAAATAATGTGAAATGCCCGCTCTTGGTTATTCACGGCGACGCGGACGAAGTGATTCCGCAGAAGCTTGGGCTCGATCTATATAAGACCTATTCGGGCGTGAAAAAATTTATTTCCATTCCGGGCGGCGGACACAATAACCTGGATTATGTTTATCCCGATTTTTATTGGCGTTCGATCAGAGAGTTCTTGTATGAGTAAATAGACGGAGAATTAATAAAGTCACTCGTTGTTATTTACCGGCGTCGAATTCGTCGGCAGCGGTATACGAAAAATATTATTGGCCGGTTTATTACAAGATATCATTTTCAAGGAGAGAAGATATGGCAGGATCAGTTATCACGCGTATCTGGCACGGAAAGACCAAAGCCGATCATGCCGATGAATATCTGGAACTCGTTGTCAAGACAGGTGTGCGGGATTACAAAAAAACGCCGGGTAATCTTTCGGTTCAGATCCTGAGGCTCATCGATGGCGCAGAGTGTCATTTCTGGACGGTGACGCGCTGGGACAGCGTGGAGAATATCAAGAAATTCGCCGGCGAGGATTACGAAAAGGCGCATTATTATCCCGAAGATAAGAACTACTTATTAGAATTTGAACCTAACGTTATTCATTGCGAGACGTTTGATTATTGAACCAACGCCAGCCTTACCGTAATCAACATTTACTTCACACGAAACGCCGCTCGTTGTTTCGCATCACGTGTACTATCCGGCAGTCCGTATTTGTAATCGTAAATTGCTTCTTCCCAGTCGCCGTAGATCGGGTTAGGGAGAACGATGAATTTCTTTCCCCACTGATCTTTCAGTTTTTCCACACCGTCAAAGCGTTCCGTAATATTTTTCTTTTCAAAGATATAAGTAAAATCATTTAAATTATCCCCGCAAAGAAGCACAACCTCGTGCGTCTCGGCCACCTTCAAGCGGCGTTTTTCCTTGCCGCCGGGCTCCGTTCTCAACAACACATGCGCGTCGTCAGCCTGCGGGAAACCCATTTTGACGAGATTGGCCAGCGTACCGGGCATTTCTTCCAGCTTCCTGTTGGAAATATAAAATACGTCAGCGCCTCTCGTAACGGCATAGTTCATAAATTCCACCGCGCCGGGAACGGGGATGGACTGTGCGCCTTGCGTCCATGCTTTCCATGTCGCCTGCGAAAAAGATCCATCCGTTACGATAAGGTTGGCATTGTATGGACTGTTGTCCAATACCGTTTCATCAATGTCTACGATCACGGCGGGTTTTTTATCGAATTTGTTCAGAAGCGCCTCGTCGAGCCTGAGCTTGGCCAGAGTGTAGGCCTGGTAACATAATGCGCGATATTCTGCCGAGGTCTGGTGCCACAGCATCGCATTGACGGCAATGGCGTTTTTTGATCGTTCGATGGTGTTGGTCGGCGTCTGCGTGCGTGCGGCCGTGCAGGAAATGAATGCGAAAAAGATCAGTATGAAAATGTGTCTCATTTTAGATTTCTCCTTATGTGATATTAGGTTTTGTATTGGTGTTATTTCTTCTTAGCCAAATGTATTTCAGTATTATTCAACATGAGCAAGATGGACTTTAGTATTATTCCTCATTATCAAAATGGATTTCAGTATTTTCCTCATTAGCAAAGTGGGTTTCGGTATTATTCCTCATTATCAAAATGTATTTCAGTATTATTCATCATGAGTACGATGAACTTTAGTATTAATCCTCATTATCAAAATGGATTTCAGCATTTTCCTCATTAGCAAAGTGGGTTTTCGTATTATTCCCCCTTAACAAAGGGGGCTAGGGGGTTGTACCCGTCTCAATCCAACCTTCAATAGTCCGAACAACGTCATCCAGATTTTGTTTCACATCCTTATCATTGAATCTTAACACCGTAAGACCTAAACTTTCCAGATATTTCTGCCTGACAACATCTTTTTTAAAAGCCTCTTCAAAAGCATGGCTGTATCCGTCTATTTCAATGACCAGTTTCAATTTACTACAATAAAAATCCACGATATACTTGTCGATGGGTTTTTGCCTCATGAATTGAAAACCCTTGATCTGTTTTGCTCTTAGTTTTTGCCATAACAAGACTTCCGATAAAGTACTTTGGTTTCGGAGTTTTCTGGACAGGGTTTTGAGTTTTGGATCGTAATGTATTTTCATGAGTTTTTTTACAACCCCCTAACCCCCTTTGCTAAGGGGGAATCAGTGCGTACGAAAATTATGTAATCAAGAAATCTCAAGGCTCTGCTGTAATGTTCAACCAGTTCTGAAGTGACAAGCCCCTATGTTAATGGGGCAAGATCAAAATTCAAATGTCTCCAACCGATCAGGAACGGTAACGTTTTTGAATCCTTCGGTGCGAAGAGCCGTCGCAAAAGGCTGGCTTTGCGTTTCTTCGCCGTGAACCAGAAAAACAGATGCCTGCTTGCCAACTTTTTTTGCGAATTTCATCAGGTCGTTTTTATCCGCATGTCCGCTGAAGGAGTTCAATTTTACGACCTTTGCATTTACTTCATATTCTTCACCAAAAATTTTAACAGGGCTGATTTTATCCACCAATTTTCTTCCCAATGTATGTTCCGCCATAAATCCAACGATGAGAATCGTATTATTTGAATTCTCGATATTGTTCGCAAGATGGTGCAGGATGCGGCCTGCCTCGCACATACCGGAGGCGGATATGATAATACACGGTTCCTTGAGGTCATTCAGCTTTTTAGACTCGTCGGCTTTTTTGATGTAACGCAGTCCGTCAAAACTAAATGGATTATCGTTTTTCGAAAGCAGGTATTGCGCTTCCGCGTCGTAGTATCGGGGGTATTTCTTGAACACTTCCGTCACATTTACCGCCAGGGGACTGTCAACAAAAACGGGTATCGCCGGAACCAATTTATTTTCATATAACTTATTTAAGTGATACACGATTTCCTGAGTTCGCTCCACACTAAAAGCTGGAATGATGATCTTTCCGTTTTTCTTGACCGTTTCTTTTATAACTCTGACGAGGTCGCCTTGAATTTCTTTTGCCGGATCGTGAAGTTTATTTCCATACGTGCTTTCTGAGATCAAGATGTCCAGGTAGGTGATTTGATCGGGATCTTCGATGATCGGCAGATTGGACCTTCCGAGATCGCCGGTGAATCCCATGCGCATTGTTTTCCCATTTTCAACGATCTCGAGCAGAAGCATGGCGGAACCAAACATGTGGCCCGCATTAAAAAAAGTTACTTTGGCACTCGGAATGGGTTCAAATGTCTGTCCATAGTCGACGCCTTTAAAATGTGTCAGAGAGGCCTCTGCGTCTTTGATTGTATACAAAGGCTCGCGGAGCATTTCGCCTTTTTTGGCAAGCCGTTTGTTCATAAATTCCACATCGCGTTCCTGAATGTATGCCGAATCCTGCAGCATCACCGTACAGAGATCGACGGTGGGCGCAGTGCAGTGAATGGTTCCTTTAAAACCATTCTGCACAAGATTTGGAATATTTCCGCTGTGATCAATATGCGCATGGGAAAGAACCATGGCATCCACTTCCGCCGGATCGAACGGGAAATTTTTGTTTCGGCTGAATGCTTCGTCACGTCGTCCCTGGAAAAGGCCGCAATCGAGGAGCAGTTTTTTTCCTCCAATGGTAAGAAGATGCTGTGAGCCGGTTACGCTTTTTGCAGCGCCGCAGAATTGTATGTTCATG
>JAEUSJ010000184.1 GCA_016788215.1 bacterium
CCAATCACTATGAATCGTTTTCGACCAAGTGTCGTTGTAAAGGGATGTGACGCCTTTGCAGAAGACACTTGGAATGCCGTCATGATCGGTGAATTGCTTTTTGAAGTTGTCAAACCCTGCGCACGATGCGTGGTAACCACGATTGATCCCAAAACAGGCCAAAGCGGGCTTGAGCCATTGAAAACGCTCGCGACTTATCGCAGAACGGACGACGGGAAAGTCATGTTCGGGCAAAATGTAATTCACAGGAAAAAATCAGGAACACTGAAATTTGGCGATGAAATTTCTGTGATAAAGTAAATCATAAATTTTATTGGAAGAACAAATGAAAATTCCATTGTACCAGATCGACGCTTTTACCGGCAATTTATTCAAGGGTAATCCGGCCGCCGTATGCCCTCTTAATGAATGGCTGAATGATGAAACGTTATTAAATATTGCAGCTGAAAATAATTTGTCTGAAACCGCATTTTTTGTTAAAGAAGGAATGGGTTATCGTCTTCGCTGGTTCACACCGGAGGTTGAAGTTGACCTCTGCGGACATGCAACGCTCGCCGCGGCGTTTGTAATTTTTAATTACATTGATCCTTCGCTAAATCGTGTAGTGTTTGCAACGCAAAGCGGAAATCTTACTGTCACAACAAACGGTAAGTTACTCGCGATGGATTTTCCGTCCCGTAAACCGGCCGCTTGTTCTCCTCCGCATGACCTGATAAAGGGTCTTGGCGTTTCGCCGGCCGAAACACTAAAATCACGAGATTATTTTGTTGTGTATTCCTCCGAAGAAGAGATAAAAAATCTGAAACCCGACATGAGCCTGCTTTCTAAGTTAGACGCGTTGGGCGTGATCGTCACCGCCAAAGGAAACCAGGTTGATTTTGTTTCGCGTTTTTTTGCGCCGGGAGCGGGTATACCCGAGGATCCGGTAACGGGTTCCGCGCATTCGTCCCTCATCCCTTACTGGGCTGAAAAACTCGCAAAAAGTAAATTACACGCACTACAAGTTTCAAAACGCGGGGGCGAACTCTTTTGTGAATTGAACGGCGATCGGGTCATGATCTCAGGACATGCCGTAAAATATTTGGAAGGATTCTTTGAGCTTTAGTGAATATTTGAATCGGATTTTGAAGAATGGAAGAAAAAATTTTGGAAACGGTCTCAATTCGCAGGACTGTACACGAGGATGCGGCACTGCTTGCACGCTTGAGTTATCTTACTTTTGAAGAAACGTTTGCCCACTTAAACTCCAGTGAAAACATGCAGGAGTATTTTTCAAAGAACTGCACAACGGACGCTTTAGCTGAAGAACTTAAGGACGCTTTCTCTACATTTTTGATCGCCGATTGGAATGCAGAGCCTGTCGGATTTGCAAAATTACGATGGAGTGAAATTCCACGGGAACTAGCGGGGCTAAACGTTATCGAGATACAACGGTTATATGTTCTAAAAAAAATGATAGGAAAAAAAGTAGGCAGAGCGTTGATTGAAGCCTGTTTTGAAATTGCACGAAGTAGAAACGCCGATACCGTCTGGCTTGGCGTGTGGGAAAATAATACTCGGGCGATTTCATTCTACAAAAAATGTGGATTCGAAGTATTCGGTTCACATGCATTTGAATTAGGTAATGATAAGCAAACCGACCTCTTGATGAAAAAAATATTGTGAGGTGATCAGGTCATGTATTTTCACATGGACAAAAACAGCGGCATTCCTCTTTACATTCAGATCGAATCGCAGATTGCGTTTTTGATCCGAAACGGCACGATCAAGCCGCTCGAGCGGCTTCCTGCCACCCGGGAGTTGGCAGAACAATTAGGCGTTCATCGTAACACCGTTGTTCAAGCTTATCAGGAACTCGAAGTGAAGGGAATTACGTTTTCACAAATCGGCAGCGGGACGTATGTTAGTAAATTTATCCCAAACCCTATCGTTCCCGGCACGGAAATGGATTCACTCGCTTCATTTCAACAACAAAAAATGTCTTTCGACGGCTTGTACGCGGATCATTGGTTGAATCTTGAAGACATCGATCTTTTGGATATTGAAAACACGATTCGCAGTTGTGAATTTCCTAAAGGGGTTATTGGGTTTTCTTCGGTAGTTCCGGATAAATCTTTATTTCCGCTGCGTGAATTTCAGAATTGTACTTACCGTGCAATTCAGAAATTCGGCGTCGGGCTTCTTGAAATGGGCAATACGCAGGGTTTTCAACCGTTTCTCGACTACGTGCCGAGTTTTTTAATGAAGCGCGGCATGCGCGTAAAAAGCGACGACCTCGTTGTCGTAAGCGGAATTCAACAAGGGCTCGATCTCATCAGTCGGATTTTCTTGAATCCCGGCGATGCGGTGATCACAGAGGAACTAACCTATCGCGGGGCCCTTAATATTTTTAATTCCAAAGGCGTTAAAGTAATTGGGATTCCGCTGGACCAGGACGGTATGCGCGTGGATACGCTGGAAACTATTCTGAGCAGGCATCGCGTTAAAATGATTTACACTATTCCGACGTTTCAAAATCCGACGGGCGCCGTCATGTCACTTGAACGCCGAAAACAACTGCTTGCGCTGGCATCGCGTTATCAAATTCCGGTCGTTGAAGATCAATTTGCAAATGAACTGCGCCTCGAAGGCGAAGATATTCCTTCTTTGTATTCACTGGGTGATAACGGAAACGTGATTGTCGTTGGCAGTTTTTCGAAAATTCTTTTTCATGGCATTCGATTGGGATGGGTCATTGCGCCTAACAAAGAATTTTTATCTAAACTTATATTGGCAAAAAAAATAAACGATTGGCAGAGTAATTACCTTATTCAGGGCGCCATTCTTGAATTCTGTCTCGAAGGTTATTTTGACAAGTATCTAAAAAGGAAATTGAAGATCCTAAAAACGCGTCGGGACACGATGCATCAGGCCGCAATGGATTTTTTTCCGGAAGAAATGGTCTGCAATAAGCCGAAAGGCGGACTTTTCAGTTGGGTAGACATGCCAAGGACCACCAACGCATATGAACTCTTGATGGAGTCCAAACGAAAAGGAGTCTTGTTTACGCCCAAACGATTTTTCACTGTCCATTCGGATGCAGATAATGGAATGAGGCTGGGTTATGTCAGCCATGAGCCCGGTATTATTCTTGAAGGAATGAAGATATTGGGCAACCTCCTGAAAGAAAGCCTGGTCAACGTTTCATCATCCCAGGCGACGGATCGGTCGGCAGCGCCCGTGATATGAAAAGTCTCCTTATTAAAATAGAATTGAAGAATCCATGAAGAAGTTTAACGATTACCGAAAAAAGACCGATGCGAAGGAAATTAAGGATGTGGGATATCAATTTGTAGATATCCTTGCTAATTATTTAGACTATGTTCAGAATACCGATAGCAAAGTTGTCAACTATATGTCGCCGGAAGACGCGTTCAAAATATATGATGAACCTGTGCCGATGGAAGGCATGGATTTGAAAAAATTATTGAAAGAAGTTGTCGATCCGCTATTGAGCCATGCCCAGAATCTTGCCAGTCCCTCCTATATGGGCCATCAGGTCTGCCACCCGTTGGTTTTGTCTTCTTTTGCCAAAGGATTGAGCAGTGCGATCAATCAGGGGCTGGCCATTCAGGAAATGTCCCCGCTTGGAACGATGATCGAGAAACGCGTCATCCGCTGGATTTGCAATGCCGTTGGTTACACCGATCAGGGCGACGGCACGATCGTTTCGGGAGGAACCGAAGCAAATCTAACCGGTATTATGGTTGCACGTTCTGTCAAGGCAGGCCATGATATATGGAAAGAAGGAAACCGGCAACCGCTCGTTGGATTTTGTTCTGCGCGCAGTCATTATTCCATTGAGCGGGCTTTTGGGATACTGGGTCTTGGCACTCAAAATCTGATCAAGATCAGAGAAACTTCCGACTTCAAAATGGACGTGACGGATCTCAAACGCGCTATTGCAGATGCAATTGAACAAAATAAAAAGCCATTCGTGGTTATTGCAACGGCGGGCTGCACTCCGGTTGGTTCTTTCGATGACATCGAAACTATTGCCCTTATTTGCAAAAAACACAATTTATGGCTCCACGTAGACGGCGCGCACGGAGGATCGTTTGTTTTCTCGGACAAATTAAAGCATTTACTAAAAGGGATTCAGCAGGCGGATTCCATTGCGCTGGATCCTCACAAAATGATGTTCATGCCGCTCAATCTCGGCACTATCCTCCTGAAAAACCAAAAACATTTTGACGATACGTTTAAGGTCAACGCGCCTTATATATTTCATAAAACGGCGGCAAATTTAGGCTGTCTGAATATCGGCGAGCGAACTATACAATGTTCCCGCGGATTCGAAGCATTTAAATTGTGGATCTGTCTTAAACATTACGGAATTCAGTATTTTGCCGACATGATGAATCACTGCGTTGACATGACACGGTATTTATATGATCAACTGGATGATTCGCCCGATTTCGAAACGCTGAATGTTCCCGAGTCCAACATTTTATGCTTCAGGCTTATTCCGGAATCGATGCGGTTATCATTACCGGAGGTGGTTGATGAATTCAATTTTGATCTCAGAAATACATTTAATCGCACCGGTAAAGCCTGGATTACCACGACGCTTCTTGGCGGGAGACGTATGTTGCGAACAACGATAATCAATCCAAGAACAACAAAAAAGCACGTCGATCAAATGATTATTGATTTGCGCGAAACGGGAGGGCAGATCGTCAATTGAAAAGAAGTTATTGGCCGACGCTGATCATATTTCTACTTTCATTTATTTGGGGTTCAACCTGGGTTGCGATCCAATTTGGCCTTGAGAGCCTGCCTCCATTCATGTTCGCCACGGCGCGATTTGTGATTGCTGCCGTTTTGGTATACATCGCAATGGTCGTCCAAAAAATTCCTTTTCCAAAGGACAGGTATACCTGGAAAGTGATGATAGTTATTGGAATATACCAGGCGCTGGATTATGCCTTTGTATTTTGGGGAGAACAATACGTAAATGCCGGCATTGGAGCCATCTTATTTGCGACGATGCCATTCTTCGTAGTGATATTTAATTATTTTATGTCAGAGCGTCATGAAATGTCTTGGATTCAGATAACCGGAATTACTATAAGTTTTATCGGAGTTATATTCATTTTTGCAGATGATTTTTCATTTACTGATAAATCAATTCTGGGCGGAATATGCATGATTCTGGCAGCCATGAGTGGAGCTTACATGAGCGTGTATGCGAAGCTTTATGCGAATCATATAAATCCGGTGACTAATACGTTTGTGCAAATGCTGGTTTCTGCTGTAAGTCTTGGAATTTTAGGACTCCTATTTGAGAAAGTACAGCATTTTCAACTAACGACCAATGCCGCGCTCGCTATATTGTATTTGGCTGTTTTTGGATCGGCTCTGGCATTTATTCTTTACATGTGGGTGATCAAAAAAGTTTCTGTGATTGAAGCGTCAATTATACCCCTCACTACGCCGATCGCCGCCGTTGTGTTAGGCTGGCTGATGCGCAACGAGGAATTTGGCCTGAATGTGTTTTTTGGCGGCGCATTAATTTTAATTGGCGTCTATATGGTGAATGTTTTATCGGCTCGTCTGGCCGCTAAAGGCGGAAGGTCAACGGTGGAGGTTTTGCCGACCGCAGAACCCTGACCGGCAAAGTGATAGAGGTTATGAAATCAATAATTGCAACATGTGTGTATTATATATTACATTATAGAGGTTAAATAAAAGAGGTGTGTTATGAAGGAAAAAGATAAAAAAACAGGCGGAAACGGACAGATTGAAGATACCGTTTTGAAAGGAACTTATAAGGT
>JAEUSJ010000185.1 GCA_016788215.1 bacterium
TCACGAGGCCTCATGGCGTTTTTGGTTAATGCCTATCAGGAAGAAGAAGCGCCGACCGGCGACGGGAAAACGGAAGTGCGAACCGTAATGAAATTTCATCCCAAACTTGCGCCAGTGAAAGCAGCGATTTTGCCCTTAGTCAAGAAAGACGGTATGCCGGAGATCGCCATGAAACTGTATAATGACCTGAAAAATCATTATAAAGTATTTTATGATGAAAGCGCGACCGTTGGTAAACGCTACCGGCGTCAGGATGAGATCGGTACGCCATTCTGTATTACGATCGACAGCGAAACATTGCAGAACCAGACTGTCACGGTTCGTGAACGTGATTCGATGGCGCAGGAAAGAATTACGGTTGATCGCGTATTGAATTATTTGAATGAAAAACTGATATTCTAAATGTGCGATTCAGAGTGTCTGTGTACCGTTCACCGATGAAAAACAACCGTTGACCGAAAAACGATTTCAGTATTAAGTAATTAGATTAAATTTACAACGTATCAAAAAAATTCAGTTAGAAATAATATGACCATTCAAAACGAGAAAGTTGATCTCACGTCGCTAAAAATTAACCGGCAGACGAATTATTCTGAAGAGCCTTCCGGAAACAATAAAACAAAAATGTTCGTCCTTATCGGTATTTTAGTTCTGGGCGCGATCGGCGTTTGGTTTTTAGTACCCATGTTCCAATCGGCAAAGACGGTGAACGTGACAACGGCTTCGCTCATGCTGCCCGGGCAGACGAGCGGCGTACTGACCGCAAGCGGATACATTGTTCCACAGCGCAAAGCATCCGTTGCATCAAAAGGAACAGGGCGGTTGGTTTATCTGGGAGTCGAGGAAGGCGATAAAGTGAAACATGGCCAAATTATTGCTCGTCTGGAAGACAACGATGTGCAGGCACAGTTGGCTCAAGCTAATGCGAACTGGGTCGCGGCGAAAGCGCAATTAGAACAGACCGAAGCGGATTTTGAACAAGCGCAAAAAGAATATGAACGAAACGAGTCGTTTTGGAAGTCGAAGGTGATCACCGATTCGGATTTTGAGATCGTGAAGGCTCAATACAAATCAGCCGTCGCCCGCGTGAACTCTGCGAAAGCAAATGTGGTATCGTTTGAAGCGGTGATAAATGCCGCACAGGTACAAATTGAAAACACCGTGATTCGAGCGCCGTTTGACGGAACGGTTTTGACCAAGAATGCCGACGTCGGTGAGATCGTTGCGCCCTTTGCAGCGGGTGCTAATTCCCGAGGTAACGTCGTAACCATGGCAGATATGGCCTCGCTGCAATTAGAAGCCGACGTGTCAGAATCCAACATCGAACGCGTTAAGATACAACAGCCCTGCGAGATCACGCTGGATGCATTTCCGGAAAAACGGTATCGCGGCGAGGTGTGGAAAATCGTTCCCACGGCCGATCGAGCAAAGGCGACCATTTTGACTAAAATAAAATTTTTGGAAATTGACAATAAAGTTCTGCCGGAAATGAGCGCGAAAGTGACTTTCTTGAGTGAAGCGGTAAGCGACAGCCAGATGAATGCAAAACCTAAACTCACGATACCTCTCAGCGCGATAGCCGAACGGAACGGAACCCAAGTGGTCTTTATTATCAAAAACGACGCCCTTACCGAAAAGGCAATTCTGCTCGGTGAAAAAATGGGGGATCGCATAGAGGTGGTCAGCGGATTATCGTCCGGAGACAAAATCGTTAATTCGCCTACGGCTGATCTGAAGAGCGGAGACAAGGTAAAAACAAATTAGAAATTATGAATTTTTGAATTTTGAATTGAAGAGGTTTATTGGCTAAGGAAAATATTATTCAAACGAAAACGTTTAGTTTTGCTCTGACGATAATTGCATTGTATAAGAGTTTGAAGGAAAAGAATGAGTTTATTCTTTCAAAACAATTATTGAGAAGCGGGACAAGTATCGGAGCCAATGTAGAGGAAGCATTAGCGGGTCAGTCACGTAAGGATTTTATTGCAAAGATGTCCATAGCGTCTAAAGAAGCTAGGGAAACTCGTTACTGGTTAAGACTTTTGCAATCAAGCCAAATACATAAGACGGACTATTCAAGTTATCTGAAAGATATTGAAGAGATAGTAAACATCCTGACGGCCATTGTGAAAACATCCCAAACCAGCACAAAGTAAATTATAAATTCTAAATTTTTGAATTTTAAATTGGAGTGCGTTCGCGGTTACAGAAAATATTATTCAAACGACAAAATGAATCTCAAATTTAAAATCTAAAATTCAAAATTCATAATTTCTTAACTCAAGGAGTAAAATATGCCCGGCATAGTTGAAATCAAAAATGTAAGTAAATCGTATCAGCGTGACAGCCTGAAAATACCGGTATTGGAGAATATCAATCTGTCCGTTCCCGAAGGTGAGTTTCTTGGACTGATGGGCCCGTCGGGTTCAGGAAAAACGACGCTTCTGAATTTGATCGCGGGTATCGATAGACCGTCGAATGGAATAGTTAATGTTGCCGGGACGAACCTAAATGAACTGAGTGAAACCGGATTGGCAAAATGGCGCTCCGATAATGTCGGTTTCATTTTTCAATTTTATAATCTCATGCCGGTATTAACGGCGTTTGAGAACGTGGAACTGCCGCTTCATCTCACAAATTTATCAAAGAAGAAACGCAAAGAACACGTCGAGCGTGTGCTGGATATCGTTGGCCTGGCCGACCGTATGTCTCATTCTCCGAATCAATTATCCGGCGGACAGCAGCAGCGGGTGGCGATCGCGCGCGCGATTGTGACCGACCCGAAGATCATCGTTGCGGACGAGCCCACAGGCGATCTCGACCGCCATTCCGCAGATGAAATCATGACGCTATTGGATCGACTGAACAAAGAATTAGGAAAAACCATCATTATGGTCACCCACGATCCTCATGCCGCCGAAAAAGCGCATACTAAAAGGCATCTCGATAAGGGTTCGTTGGAATAGTACGTTAAAAAAATTTTTCCGTTAAATCATAATCGCAAATAAGGAATGATTATGCTACCAAAACTAGTTATAAAAAATGCATTGCGGCACAAATTCCGGACGACGCTGACGATTCTCGGAATTGCAGTTGCCGTCGGCGCTTTTGGATTATTGCGTACGGTGATTACGTCGTGGTATGCCGCCGTAGAGGCTACGGCCACCGACCGACTCATCACGCGCCATGCAGTTTCATTCATTTTTCCGCTTCCGTATAGTTACGGCGATAAAATCGCCAAGGCGCAAGGCGTGGAGAATGTGACGTATTTCAATTGGTTTCAGGGTGTGTACAAGGATAAATCAGAATTCTTTCCGCGCATGGCATGTGATCCGCAGACGATCTTTGACGTGTACCCTGAATTCATCGTGACGCCAGAAGAAAAAGAAGCATTCCAAAAAGAGCGTAATGCATGCGTGTTGGGCCAGGATATTGCGAAAAAATATAATCTCAAGGTTGGCGACGCTATGAGTATCGAAGGCGATATTTATCCCGGGAAATGGGATTTTGTGATTCGTGCGATCTACAAGCCGAGAAGCGAAGCGGTCGACGGAACGCAGATGTTTTTCCATTGGCAATATCTCGATGAGCGGATGAAGCAGGATATGCCCACGCGCGCAGGATACATAGGCTGGTATGCGGCTAAGATTACTGATCCGAACCAGGCTGCGGCTATTTCCGAATACGTCGACGGGTTATTTGCCAATTCGAGCGCGGAGACGAAAACAGAAACCGAGCGTGCGTTTAATCAGGGATTTATCGGCGCCTATAGCGCGATCATCACGGGGATCAACATTATGGCATTTATGATTATCGGAGTGATTCTCATGGTTCTGACCAATACGATGATCATGTCGGCGCGTGAGAGAAGCCGCGAGTATGCCGTTATGAAAACGCTTGGTTTTACCGGAAAACATATTCTGGGCGTCGTGTCGGGCGAATCTATTTTTATTTCTATTCTCGGCGGCGCAGCGGGTTACGGCCTGACCTTGCTTTTTGTCGGAGCGTTTGCGATTGTAGTGCCAAAAAATTTCTTTCCCGTATTTATTCTGGAACCCGTAACGATCATGCAGGAATTTGGATTTGCGATTCTGGTTGGAGTGATCGCAGGAATAATTCCGGTGGTACAGGCCGTACGAATTAAAATTGTAGATGGATTACGATACGCAGGTTAATAAGGAGAGTCTATGGAAAAAATCTTGCATTTTTTTAAACCGCAGGTTCCGTTCAAATACATAACCAGCGGTTTCCGCAGCCGACGGTTAACCACGGCCATCACGATCGGCGGCATCGCTTTGGTGGTGTGGGTATATACTGCGGTGCTGATGATGTCCTACGGTGTCGAAAAAACACTGTCGAGCAACGGTTCTGACCGTAATGCCGTGATTGCGCGAAAATCGTCGCAAGGCGAAATTTCCAGCATCATCGACGGCGACGCCATCAATGTCATCAAAACGCTACCTCAGATAGCCAAAAATGAATCCGGCAAACAGATTCTGTCTGCTGAAGTCGTTGTGGTTATTAATTTGTACATTGTCGATGGCGGCCTGAGCAATATCACCGTGCGGGGCGTTGACCCGGCGGCGTTCGAATTACGACCGTATATCAAAATGGTGGAAGGCCGTTTATTCAATAGCGGTTCGCGTGAAATTGTAGTTGGGCATGCTGTTACAAAGCGGTTTGCCGGTGCGAAATTAGGCGACAAAATCAAGTTTGCAAATGATCAATGGACGATCGTCGGCGTAATGGATGCGAAAGGAAGTTCTTTCGAGTCGGAGATATGGGGCGACGCAACCCAGCTTCAGGCCGCATTTAATCGCGGTAATTCCGCTTCTACGATGACGGTGCAGATGGCGGACGGTGTAACTATTGAACAATTCGGGCAAGCTTTTGAAGGCGATCGCCGGATCAATATGTTTGAACCAAAAACAGAAATAAAATTTTATCAGGAACAATCCGAAGCACTCGCAACGTTTATTGCGGTTTTGGGAACGGCAATTACTATCATATTTAGTATGGGCGCAATTATCGGCGCAGTCATTACGATGTACACCGCCGTTGCCACACGCACTACGGAAATTGGCACTTTGCGGGCTCTGGGATTTCGCCGCCGAAGTGTTTTGGCGAGCTTTTTATTTGAAACGCTGTTTATTTCTGCTACCGGAGGCATTGTCGGGGTCGCTCTTGCATCTCTACTCCAGTTTTTAACCATTTCGACAATGAATTTTAATTCTTTTTCAGAGTTAACTTTTTCATTTGCCATATCACAAGACATCGTTGTCAATGCGATGATGTTTGCGCTGATCATGGGTTTTCTGGGTGGTTTATTCCCATCCGTACGTGCAGCGCGATTGAATATTGTTGATTCGCTGAGAAACGCCTAAAAAGCATTTCAGGAAATAAGTGATTGGATTCTGAAACCGGGCTTTAAAGTCCGGTTTTTTATTTTCCATAAAAAGAGGACTTCTGCTTTGAAGTCATATCTCTTCAAAGCAGAAGTGGAGGAGTATGAGGAAAAAACAGAAGATTTTATTTCTTATGCAGAGGAAAAATTTTCAATGGTAACGACGGGCCGTAACCGGATATAGGACGTTTCGGAAGTTTTTTTTCCGGAGCCGGTTCTGCCTTCGTCATGACCGGGTTAACCGGCACTTCGGGACCGTAAAGTTTGTTTCTCATAGTTTGTTACTCCCGGATTTTACAGCTGACTCTTGATTCGCGACTCTTTTTTTCATTGTCAGGCATAGGCACTACATCCCATATATCCAATTTAGTCTTATCTATCTTTTCCTGCGGTGACAT
>JAEUSJ010000186.1 GCA_016788215.1 bacterium
ATGGTTCGACAAGCCTGTCCTGAGCCCCGCCGAAGGGCTCACCATGACGTATGTGAGTAAACCCGATAAGCACAAAAAATTATCAGCGTCTGCGGGAAGTTTTGAATTATTCAGAATATTGAAAGGAGTTGACTATGTATAACCTCAGAAACCGCCACTTTTTAAAATTATTCGACTTCACACCGAAGGACATTAAATTTTTGCTCGAACTGTCCATCGATCTTCGCAAGGCAAAATATGACGGAACGGAAAGGCGCCTTCTAAGCGAAAAAAGTATTTGTCTCATTTTCGAAAAAGCATCCACACGTACCCGCTGCGCTGCGGAGGTTGCCGCGCACGATCAGGGCGCGCGCGTGACCTATATCGGATCGACCGGCTCTCAGATCGGACAAAAAGAATCCATGAAAGACACGGCGCGTGTTCTCGGCCGCATGTATGACGCGATACTCTACCGCGGATTCGGACAAAATCTTGTGGACCAACTCGCACAATATTCCGGCGTGCCGGTATGGAACGGACTTACGGATGAATTTCATCCGACGCAAGTGCTCGCCGATCTGCTCACGATGATGGAGGTTGCCGAAAAACCGCTGCACGATGTAAAGATATGTTATCTCGGCGATGCGCGTAATAATATGGGTAACGAACTGCTTGTCGGCGCGGCCAAGATGGGTATGGATTTCCGCGCAGCCAGTCCGAAGCAGCTTCAGCCGAATGAAGATCTGGTCAAACAGGCGCAGGCGATCACCAAAGAAACCGGCGGAAAGATCATGCTCACCGATAATATTCAGGAAGCGGTGAAAGGCTGCGATTTCCTTTACACGGACGTGTGGGTTTCTATGGGTGAACCGGAATCCGTATGGGCCGAACGTATCAAATTGCTTAAACCGTTCCAGGTAAATCAGAAGATCATGGACATGACCGGCAATGCGCATGCGAAATTCCTCCACTGTTTACCCGCGTTTCATAATCGCGAAACGACGATTGGCGAAAAAATTTATAAGGAATTCGGCATCGACGGTATGGAAGTTTCCGACGATGTGTTCGAATCCGAAGCGTCGATCGTTTTCGATCAGGCGGAAAACCGCGTTCACACGATCAAAGCGGTGATGGTGGCGACGCTGGGGAGCTAATGATGATGAAGTTGGTTAACAATATAATAGTTCAATTGTTACTGCTAACGTTCTTTGAGATAGGATGCACTTCCGATACGCCTGGCCTAATGACAAGCCTAAATGAAGCGCCCATTATTACCGGAATTTATGTAACAACTGAAGAGTATCCGATCGGTTATGGATTAGTTTACGGCTCCCCTGCCCCGGTTGAGCAAATAAGAGTAGTTCCTAATCCATATATTGGCAGAAGTTTTTACCAGTCAAGCCTGATTGATAAAGTTGTCAAGATAATGGGACTTCCTCCAGTGATTCGGATTGAAATTTATAGAGGAGTATTCCGTGAATCACCAGAATTGAACTATAACCTCTCCGGCGCAACGACTTTTTCAGTTGGTTCAAGACCAATTAGGACATTTAACAAATCTTCTCAGAATAGCGTTCTAAATTGGGATTTAAAGGATGACAATGGTCACCATGTTCCATCCGGATTGTATAAGGTCTATTTTATTTTTGAGAATAAAAAAATAGAATCGCTTGATGTTTATATTATTCACGAAGAAGATATGAATACATGGGTTGACCCCACCGGTTGGCTTCCAGATGGTTGGAATCACAGAATATTTGCACCTCAATAATAATCGAAGGATAGACTCATGAAAAAAAATCGGCTTTTATTCGTTGGAATTTTATTTTGTTTGACTTCCGCATTTTCACAGGAAAGAACAGGTAAAACTGGTCTGTCGGCTAATGTTCAGGAACTCCAGTTTGACCTTATTATACCCGTTTGGGTCAAACAAAATGTCTCAATAAATCCGAGTTTTGGTTTTTTGGGAGCTACAAAACAAGCGATTGATGTTTCCCTTGGGTTAGCCATTAGACAATATCTGTCTGAAGATAAATTTTCGCCCTATATAGGTTTGAGAGGTGCGGGTTTTTTTCTAAAACCGAACAAAGGAGACAATTCTACCGATTTTCTGGCTGGTCTTTTTCTTGGGGGGGAATATTTCATTGATCCGCGTTTTAGTGTCGGAGTTGAAGGCCAGCTCAACGCAACTTTTTCTGATAAATATTCAAACAGGTTTGGCAATCCGGACGGCATAAATTTCAACACAGCAACTGCACTGTATGCAACCTTCTATTTCAAATAAACATTTCATTGTATACCTACTCACCTGGCTCCTTCTCTTCGTTGCCGGATTCATAAACGGCACGATACGTGAGTTCGTCTATAAATCCTACGTCGGTGAACTGACCGCACATCAAATTTCGACATTTACACTGATAATATTCATCACGGCCATTGTATGGTTTGTCTACCGGCGTTACCCGCTGGAAAACTACAGACAATGCGTGATGATCGGGATAACATGGATGATCTTGACGGCTGCATGGGAATTTGTGTTCGGCCATTACGTCATGGGGCATCCGTGGGAAAGACTGCTGTTTGATTACCGCATCCGTGACGGAAGAATTTGGGTGCTGGTCATTCTCTGGATGGGCTGGGTCACGGTATTTGTTCACCGGATGAAAACACGGCCCGGTCAAAAATTTTCCAGATAATAAACCCTCATCGTATTTCCTTTCTACAGATTCCTCAAAATATTTAGTTTGCAAATTCGTTTAAATTATTAAACATTGCGTCTATTCCAATGGAGGTGAAATGTTTTTTCAGCATATCTATGAAAAGGGTTTGGCGCAGTCGAGTTATTTTATCGGCTGCCAGGCTACGCGCGAGGCGCTCGTCATCGATCCGAAACGCGATATCGATACCTATCTGGAACTATCAAAAAAAGAAAAATTAAAGATCACGCACGTTACCGAAACGCATATTCATGCGGACTTCTTAAGCGGGGCGAGAGAACTGGCGAACGCAACCGGCGCGCAGTTATTATTATCGGATGAAGGCGGACCGGATTGGCTTTATCAGTATCCTCATACCGGGCTCAAGAACGGACAAGTTTTCAAAGTCGGTAATTTAAAAATCGAAGTCATGTATTCCCCGGGCCACACGCCGGAACATATCAGTTTTCTTCTTACGGACGTTCCGGCAGGGGATGTTCCGGTCATGATATTCACCGGCGATTTTGTTTTCGTCGGCGACGTCGGCAGACCGGACCTGCTTGAAAAGGCCGCAGGAATAAAAGGCACGATGGAAGCCGGCGCCAAACAAATGTTTGCATCGCTCAAAAAATTCAAAACGCTTCCGGATTTTATTCAGGTGTGGCCGGGACATGGCGCCGGATCCGCATGCGGTAAGGCTCTTGGGTCAGTACCGAGTTCAACCGTCGGCTATCAGAAAATGACCAATTTACTGCTGACGTATTCCGACGAAAAAGCGTTTGTGGCAAATCTGCTAGATGGCCAACCCGAACCGCCGAAATATTTCGCGATGATGAAACATCTTAATAAGATCGGCGCACCTATTCTAAATGATATTCCATCTTTGAAAAAACTTTCTCGGCAGGAACTAAAAAAAGCTTTGGATCAAAAAACTACGCTCATCGACACGCGGCAGAAAGCCGTATTTGCGCAAGGACATATCCCGGGTTCCATTCATATTCAGGACAATTCAGCCTTTTCAACCTGGGCGGGTTGGATGCTCGATTATGAGAAACCGTTTATACTCATTGCATCGGAATCCCGCATTCGAGAAATTCAAAAAGCCTTGATTCGGATTGGACTCGACCATGTATACGGATATGTGAACGGCGTTGATGAATGGGCGTCGGCTGGAGGCGCGTTAGAATCCCTCGAGGAAATAAATGTGCACCAGCTTAAATCGCTGCATGAAAATAATGACGTCCATATTTTGGATGTGCGCGCAAGTTCAGAGTATCTGGCCGGGCACATTCCTGGAGCCTGCCATATTCACGGCGGTCACTTGGCCGATAATTTACATAAAATTCCAAACGATAAAAAACTTGTCATTCAATGTCAGGGCGGTGACCGTTCAAGTATTGCCGCCAGCCTCCTGCGCAGTAAAGGCCTTCGCCATGTCGCAAATCTGATCGGAGGCGTTGACGAGTGGAAAAAGGCCGGATATCCGTTTGAAAAGTAATGTGATCCATGCGCTCGCTTATTTCCTGGCAGCTCTTTATTTTATGTGCTTATCGGGTTTACTCACATACGTCATGGTGAGCCCTTCGGCAGGGCTCAGGACAAGCTTGTCGAACCATGACCAAGTTTAGTAAAATCAGTCTTCGACGTCGCTCAGACTGAAGGGTTCTCTTCCATTTGTGAGCCAACCCGATAAGCACATTAAAATATACTTGAAATTATTTTCTTAATCAATCAGCCCTGCTATACATAGGTTAACCCACAGGATGCAAAGTTCGCAAAGCAACTCAGCGGTTAGTGCCGTTTTTTGAAATCAGAATTCTATGCGCCGCGTGTTACGAAGTTTCTGAATATTTCCGACAGCCTGTGAAACCGATTTCGGCCTGACGAGCAGATAACGCTGGGTATAACACGTCGTCCAGCACCCTTCACAATGGCTGTATTCATCGAGGCGTTTTTGGTATTCGTAACTTGAAAAAATATCTTTCAGGCTTTGATGGAATACATTGCCAATCGGATTGCCTTTGCATAAATGTACATCGCCGTTTTCCATGATCGTCGTGCGCGTGGAAAGATATTTCGATTCCACAAACGGACACCAGTTAAGGTTCGGATTATCGACATACGGGGCGATGCCTTCGACGAAAGAATCGAGATTCATAATATCCGGATTGCCCTTCAAGAACTTGACCAGTTTGTTTAATCGTTCGCCCGGGCGCACGACCAAGGCGTCGTCGTAACGCGTAGAAAAAGTTAACGTGTGATATAAGCCGATCGTGGATTTCCAGCCGAGCTTTTTTACGTGCGCGATAATGTCCGGTATCTGTTCCATATTTTTATCGCTGATCACCGTATTGGCGTATAATAACGATTTCTTTTTTGATTTTTTTTGTATCGACCGCCGCATATCGGAAATCATTTTCATTCGATCCGTAATGGTCGTGTCGTAATCTTTGCATCCGCGCAACTCATCGCCGATCGCGCCGAATCCGTCAAACGATGTCTGGACATGCATACCGTTTTCTAAACATACACGCGCGGCCGGCTCGATCATTTCCGGTTTATTATAAAGTCCCGTGACGAGCGTCGTAGCGTATTGAAAAGTACGATTGGCCTCCATCATCATTTCCGGTAATTCTTCCACAACGGTTGTTTCTCCGCCGGAAATAAATCCAACGTAAGCGCCATAGTTGCGCAAGTTAGCCATCACGCTTTTAAATTCCTCCAGCGACATCGTGTGCGTATTTTTAAAAGGAATGACGCACTGCAGGCAGCGCTGCGTGCAGACATACGTAATACGCACTTCCGTACTGGAATTAAACGGGCGTTGATGTGCGAGATTATTCAGAATTTTGAACAAGCAGTCTTCCTTTAGTTAAAATGAAATACCCTAACCGCAAAATTCGCAAAGAACATAAAACTATCGCGCCAGGCGTTCTTTGCGGCTATTCCCGTCTTTAGCTACAGAAATTATCTCGGCATCAAAACAAACGCCCCGCTCCGAATATACAGAACGGGGCATTATGACAAACATTTCAATTCATACGAAAAATAAAACAACACGCCGCCGCTGAAGTAGGACGCATCCTGATCGGTGATATTAGCGCCCACTTCGCCGAC
>JAEUSJ010000187.1 GCA_016788215.1 bacterium
CTCTTAAGTGATTTTTTATAAATGCGCGCCAATATATCAATTAGGATTTGCAAAATCAATTTTTATTTGATAACATGAACGCACGCGGATACGGCGGATTAGCACAGAGATGCTGATTAATCCGAGTGCTGATGAACCCGACTTTACCATTCGGATAGAAATTTTTTTTTAATTTTGGATATGCTACGCTTAAAAAGATGCTTAACAGAATGTGCTTAACGGGTTTACTCACATACGTCATGGTGAGCCCTTCGGCAGGGCTCAGGACAAGCTTGTCGAGCCATGATCAAGTTTAGTAAAATCAGTCTTCGACTTCGCTCAGACTGAAGGGTTCTCTTCCGTTTCTGAGCCAACCTGATAAGCACATAACAGAATGACAGGAAGAAATCAGAAGAAAATTTTTTACTAATAACAAAAAGAAAATCAAATCCGCGAAAGCCAGTTCCGTGTTCCATTCATTATTTGACAATCGATGAAACCAATCACACTTAAACCTGAACAAGAGCGCCGAATCCAAAACGGACATCTGTGGATTTTCAGCAATGAAATTATGAGTAATCTGAAAGACTACGAACCCGGCGAACTGGTTGAAATTCGCAATTCCGAGCAGGCTTTTATCGGTATCGGGTATGTAAATCCTCATTCGCTTATCGGTGTTCGCCTACTGACTCGTCAAATCGAAGAAATTGATTATACATTCTTTGAAAAAAGGATCGTTGCGGCGCACAATAAGAGACTGTTTGATTACCCCGATTCCAAATCGTTTCGTCTGGTATTTGGCGAGAGCGATGGATTACCCGGCCTTGTCGTAGATAAGTATGAGGATTTTCTCGTAGTTCAAAGCACGGCATTTGGAATCGAAAAACATTTGGATGTTATTTACGAGGTATTGAAAAATCTGTTCAATCCAAAAGCAATTGTTGCCCGTTTGGATACGCAAGTGCGGCAACTGGAACATCTTGAAATCAAGAAAGAAGTCGTTTTCGGTCAATTGCCGCCGGTGGTCAACGTGAACATCGAAGGCCTGACGTATAAATTAGATTTGCTCCACGGGCAGAAAACCGGATTTTTTCTGGATCAAAAAGAAAATCATACCTCTACCGCAAAATACGTCAAAGATAAAAAGGTTCTGGATTGCTTCTGTTACGTTGGCGGCTGGAGCCTTAATGCGGCGAGGTTTGGCGCAAGTTCAGTCATCGGACTCGATAAATCGGAACAAGCCATCACCCAATGCCTCGACAATACAGAACTCAATCACATTCAAAATTGTACATTCAAACAAGCCGACGTTTTTGATGAGTTTAAAAATATCAATGAACAAAAAGAAAAGTTCGATGTAATCATTCTTGACCCGCCGGCTTTTGCGAAATCTCGGGCTCACATCAAAGATGCCATAAAAGGCTACCGTGAAATCAACCGGCGCGCGGCAAAAGCGTTGACGGATGGCGGAATTTTATATACGTGCAGTTGTTCACACGTGATCGATCCGGAAACGTTTCGTAATGTTGTTTTTCAAGGGTTGTATGGCGCAGGAAAAAACGCGATATTACTCGAAAATCGAATGCAGTCGAAAGATCATCCGGTTTTACTATCCATGCGTGAAACCGAATATTTGAAATGTCTGGTGCTGCAGGTTTTTTGATATGAATTCATCTCCCGCAGATTTCGCGGATACTCGCAGAAGTTTATTATCTGCATAAATAAGCAGTCTGCGAAAAAAATCAGTGCTTTTGTTTTTGATAAATCGGAAATGAAAACCGTGAATTCATCTCCCGCAGATTTTACAGATACGCGCAGAAGTTTTTTATCCGCGTAAATTAGCGTGATCAGCGGGAAATAAATATAGTTAAAGAAAAAGGAATCCTCATGAAAATGAATGTGTACTTAATATTTCTACTATGCGGTTCGATAATTGCACAGGAAGAAACTAAACCCCAAAAGATCACGATCGCCGTCCTGCCATTTGAGAACATAACGAAAAATGCCGAAGAAGACTGGCTCTCTAGCGGCTTGTCCGAGCAGATCACCAATGGATTAGCCAAAATTAATTCGTTGAAAGTGGTTGAACGAGCCCAGATGGAAAAGGTTTTGACCGAACAGAATTTCCAATTGAGCGATATCGCGGACCCGAACTCCTCCGTCAAGATAGGCAATGTGCTGTCCGCGGGTAAACTGCTTGTGGGTAGTTACCAGGTGGTCAATGAAACTATTTCCGTGACGGCGCGCATCGTGGATGTGGAGACGGGCGTGGTGGATGAAAAACATACGTTCACCCATCAAGAAAGCCTCGATAATATATTTGAATTGTACGACGCCCTCATTCAGGACATCTTAAAAAGTTTTGATGTAAAGATAACGAAAAAGCAGGCGTCTAAAATTGAACAACTAAAAAAGAGCGGCACAAAAAACGCCAAGGCGTACGAGTTTTATACCAAAGGCCTGGCCTCCTATCAATTCGCCGATGAAAAAAACCTGAAACAGGCGCGCGACTATTTCAAAAAAGCATTAAGCAAAGACAAAAAATATACCGATGCCCGTAAAGCGCTGGCCAACACGTATATTAAGTTAAGCGAACTTGATGACGCTATTGACGAATACGAAAAGATAAAAAAATCTAAAGATGCGGATGAAGAAACATTCAATACGTTGGGCTTGTTTTACATTATCAAGAATAAGGGAAACAAAGCCATTGAAAATTTCGAGAAAGCCATTCAAATCAATCCCGGTTTTGCCGAACCTTACTACAACCTCGGCCTCATCTACTTAAATGATAATCAGCTTGATAATGCTTTGGACAAATTCAAGAAAGCCGAAGTGCTGGATCCGGATAATCCGGATTATTTGTATCAGATCGCCTGCGTCCATATGTTGACGAAAAAAGAATACGACGCCTTCCGCGTTTTGGAAGAAGCTTTAGACAACGGTTTTAATAAAAAAGAAAAACTACAGAAAGATAAAGTATGGGAGCAGGTGCGTTTTCAGGAAAAATTTCGTGATCTGATCGAAGAATATTTTGAATAAACCTGTTAAATATAATATTAGATGAAGAAATTCCGTGTATGCAAATTAGACGAACTCACTGAAGGCTCTGCCAAAGCGATCAAAGTTCTTGCACGTCAGATTGCAGTTTTTAATATCAACGGAAGCATTCGTGCGGTCGACGGCTTATGCCAGCACATGAAAGCTCCGCTCGTCACTTCCGGGAAACTGGATGGCACCAGACTCACCTGCAAAATGCACGGTTGGGAATACGATATTACGACCGGCGAGCGTATAGGTAAGCCGTTTGTCAAACTGCGGCAATACGACGTTGAAATCGAGAATGGCTACGTATTTGTAAAAGTGGAAATTAATTTAACTTAGATCCCGGCTTAAATTATAAAAACCAATTTGCCATCGAGAACACAGAGAGTGTTTTTATAGAATGCGATCCTTAAAACAACTCCTCTCTATGTATTCTCAGTGAGCTCTGTGGCTAATGCACTATACTATACCTTCCTTCTCAAAGAGATTCTTGCAAATGACCCCCGTTTTTCTTATTTATCTCAAGACTTAGCTTTCAATCACATTCATTTGTGGAGCAATCCTATGGCCGACATGCATTCGTTTGATATCGTTTCCAAGATCAATATGCAGGAAATGACCAATGCCATTCAGCAGGCAACCAAAGAAATCGAAACGAGATATGATTTCAAAGGCAGTAAGAGTTCGATCGAACTCGGCAAAGAAGAGATTACCGTTCTATCCGATGACGACTTTAAATTAAAATCCGTCATCGACATATTACAGAATAAGATGATCAAACGCGGGATCCCGATCAAAGCGCTCAAATATGGCAAAGAAGAAGAAGCGACCGGCGGAACGGTTCGCATGAAGATCAAGCTCCAGCAAGGCATTGAACAGGAAAATGCAAAAAAAATTACTGCAACGATCAAAGACACGAAAATGAAAGTTCAGGCCTCCATCCAGGGCGACCAGGTTCGCGTCACGGCAAAAAGTATTGATGATCTTCAGGCGATCATGAAGTTGTTAAAAGATAAAGAATTCGATTTTGCTATGCAGTTCGATAATTATAGATGATACTGATATATGGTCAACGTGCTTCTTTTTGTTTCCCACAAAACACACGAAAACATTTCAGAATCTCTATTTAGCTTTCGTGTCATTTCGCGTATTTCGTAGGTCAACAATTCATTAGAAAGCAGCATTTAAAAGATTGTCAAATTGGAAATAGTATTGAAAACTAATTCAACCATACTGGTAACCGGCGGCGCAGGCTATATAGGATCTCACGCCGTACGGCAATTGAAAAAGGCCGGTTACAACACATTGGTGCTTGATAATCTGGTGTACGGCCACAGCGAGTTTGTTGATAGCAACGAGCTGATCACCGGCGATCTTTCAGACAAACATCTTCTTACAAAAATATTTTCGGAACACAAGATCGCTGCAGTGATGCATTTCGCAGCGTACGCTTTAGTTGGCGAGTCCGTGATAAACCCGTCAAAATATTATTCTAATAACGTTGTCTGTACGATGAACTTACTTGACGCGATGATTGAACACGACGTCAAAAAGATTATTTTCTCTTCTACCTGCGCCACGTACGGTGAGCCGGTTGAAATTCCCATGACTGAAAACCATCCTCAATCTCCGATCAATCCCTACGGCCGCACAAAACTGATCGTTGAAACCATCTTGCGCGATTACGATACGGCGTACGAACTCAAATCAGTCTGTCTCCGATATTTTAACGCAGCGGGCGCCGATCCGGACGGCGGAATCGGTGAAGATCATGATCCCGAAACCCATTTGATTCCCCTTGTCTTGGATGCTGCGCTTGGAATTCGTCCAACTATCACAGTTTTCGGCCATGATTATCCGACCGAAGACGGTACCTGCATCCGCGATTACATCCACGTAACCGATCTGGCCGATGCGCACATTCTTGCTCTCAAATATTTATCTGAAACTGGTAAGAGCGACGTTTTTAATCTTGGAAATGGAAACGGATTTTCCGTAAACAACGTGATCGACACCGCCAACAAAATTACGGGAAAAGCGATTCCGGTGACTCGCGGGGCGCGTCGGGCCGGTGATCCGGCGGTGCTTATCGGCAGTTCAGAGAAAGCAAGTCGCGTGCTGGGTTGGAAACCGAAGTTTGATAGCTTAGATCAGATCATTTCTACTGCATGGAATTGGCATCAATCACGATTTAAATAATCATTAGTAAGACGAACAGAAAGTATCTATGATTTTCAGTATGACAGGATTCGGCAAAGCCGAAAAAATTATTGACGGAACGACGATCGCCATTGAAGTGCGGACGCTCAATAGCCGTTATCTTGATCTCGTTTTTAAGGCGCCGAGAGCGTTTCTATACAAAGAAAACGAAATCAAAGAATTTATTAAAAGGAAGATCGAACGCGGCAAAATTACGCTCACGTTGACGATCGAGTCCTCCAATTTACTTTTAACCAATTTCACGCTCGATCAGAATCTTGTCAAGCAATACACAGCCATGCTCCGTGAGGCCTCCTCCAAAGCAGGTTTATCGGGCGAGGTTACTTTGGATCATGTTCTTAAATTCAGCGATGTTTTTATGAGCAATGCGAACGGAGAAACCGATGACGCATTATGGAAAGCGGTTCTAGCCTGCGTCGATCAGGCGCTGGACGAACTCAATGTCATGCGGCGCGCCGAGGGAATGGAAATGGCCAAGGATCTTTTATCGCGTCTGAAAGAA
>JAEUSJ010000188.1 GCA_016788215.1 bacterium
CGCCTGCGGAAACCCTTCGGCGGACTCGAACATGTTTTGTTTTTAACGGGCTTTCGCTTCGATTTCTTAACGGCATTTTTTCAAAGGCCCAAAAAAAACAATAATATGATGTGCTTATCCGCTTTATTCACATACATCATGGTGAGCCTCTCGGCAAGGCTCGGAACAAGCTTATCGAACCATGACAAAATATAGAAAATCAGCTTCGACTACGCTCGGCTAAAATACTCATTCTGCAACAGCCTCCAAGAGGAGGGCCGCGGGTGGCATTCTTCAGCGCGTGATTTGAAATAATTTCCGGAAAAGGAGTAACATGAATAAAGAAATCGGAGCCTACCACAAGCGGCAAAAGGCCGATGACAAAGCGATCTGCAATTTGCTGTACCAAGAGATCGGTAAACATTTAACCAAAGCGGAAAACAAGATCTGGCATGCGCATCCGGTTTGGTTCATCGACGGCAATCCCATTGTCGGATACAGTAAACAGAAAAGCGGCATTCGCCTGATGTTCTGGAGCGGAGCAAGTTTTGATGAGGAATTATTAAAACCCGGTACCGGAAAATTTAAAGACGCTTCCGCATTCTATACTTCGTCCAAAGAAATAAACAAAAAAGACTTAAAGCGATGGCTTCAAAAAGCCCAAGCGATTCAGTGGGACTATAAGAATATCGTCAAACGAAAAGGCGTATTATTGCCTTTGAAAGGGTTGGGTTGAGTAATAATCCTTCCGGCTATTCCGGCACGCCCTTAGCAAAAAAGCTGGGCATCAAAGACCATTTCAAAATCCGGCTCATCGATGCACCGGCACATTACCTTGATCTTTTTTCCGATCTGCCGCCGACGGTGGTTTTTGCGAAGGAAACAAAAAGCAGGAAAGACCTGATCCATTATTTTGTTACCGAGGCCGCAAGATTGAAGAAGGAGTTACCGGCTCTGAAGAAAGAATTGGCGCCAAACGGTATGATCTGGGTTTCCTGGTATAAAAAATCGGCGAAGATGCCTACGGATATCACCGAAGATATCATTCGCGGGGCGGCGCTGAAGATCGGATTGGTGGATGTGAAGGTTTGCGCGATTGATGAACAGTGGTCTGGGCTTAAGTTAGTGATCCCGCTCAAAGATAGAAAGGATCACCTTTCTTAACTTGTTTGGAAATAAACAACCTACCTCGGCACGACAACCGAATATAACACTTCATCAATTAATTCGTCTGCGCGGATTCCTTCCAGTTCCGTTTCAGGCTGAAGTATGATTCGATGCCGCATGATCGGCTTTGCTACGGCTTTGATATCGTCCGGCGTGACGTAGGCGGAACCGTTCATCGCCGCGCGGGTTTTGGACGCAAGTAAAAGCGCGACGCTGGCGCGCGGGCTGGCGCCGACTAGAATATGGCCGTGATCGCGCGTCTTGCGAACAATCTGCGTAATATAATTGATCACGCCCTCCTCGACTTTAATGTCTTTTATTTCCGCGCGGCACGACAAAATTTCATCCGGAGTCACCGCGCTCTGAATATGCGCCGATTCCAGGTGATGCATGTCAAACCCGTTGTGATAATTTCTCAGGATCTGATTTTCGTCTTCTGCCTGCGGATAATCGATCACGATCTTAAACATGAATCGATCCAGCTGCGCTTCGGGCAGCGCGTACGTTCCTTCGTATTCGATCGGATTCTGCGTAGCAAACACAATGAAAGGTTCGTCCAGCACATACCTCGTGCCGTCGATCGTAACCTGCCTTTCTTCCATCACTTCCAGTAAAGCCGCCTGCGTCTTTGCCGGCGCGCGGTTGACCTCATCAATTAGTACCAGATTGGTGAATATCGGGCCTTTTTTGAGAATAAACGACGAGGTCTTGGCGTCGAATACATTGGTGCCGATCACATCCGACGGCATCAGGTCGGAAGTGAATTGTATGCGGCGGAACCGGCTGGACATGATCATCGCCAACGTTTTTACCATCAGCGTTTTTGCCGTGCCCGGAACGCCTTCCAGCAAAACGTGCCCGCCGGATAAAAGGGCGATGATCAGATGGTCTTTTACAAACGGCTGGCCGACGATGACTTTGTCCAGTTCCGTTTTGATCTTGTCAACAATGTTTTTGGTCTGTGTCATAGCTGATTTGTTCTTGCTTTTGATGTATGTTTTTTGAATTAATAAATTTCTTATTAGAAATTGAGCGATGAATAACGAATTAAATTAATCTGTACGGCCTCTGCGCTTAGAAGCGCGATACAACGTATCCAATTTTTTTGATAAAGCAACCAGTTCATCTTCATCGATTGGAATACTTCTTTTGTTTATTACGCCGCTCATTTGCGAACTTTCCGCATCTTTGAGTTTTTGACGAACTACGGACAATGTGCGCCGGGTTTCTTCTTTTTTAATATCATACCGTGTTTCCATTATTTCTGCAAGTTTATTTTCCATGTTGGTACGAAACCTTGCCGAAAGCGAGGCCATGACCCAGCGGTGCCACAGACGCAAAGCGAGCGTATGGGCTTTTGCATTCAGGTACACCGCCGATACCGATTTGACATATTCGTCGGATGACCGCCGCGATGATCTGCGGACCGGCACCGGCCTGCCAAACCTTTTTGCCTTGGAATAAACCCAAAGCAACACCGCTGTAATAACCAGCATCAAACCGGCTTTCACCGGCACTTGATCCAGCAGAAAAATAACCGATTCGTATTCTTTAAAACCATGATGATATTCATCGAATACAATCCGGCTGAAATATCTTTTTTCACCGTCGGTTTTATACTGCAGAAGACCCATCACCGCCTGCAGATTATCGTATCGGCCCGCGTGCTGATTGGCAACATAACCCGCTGAATTAAACGCTATCACACTGCCGCTTCCAAACGGCATTTCAACGACGGAATTTGAATTCGTTTTCCCGTAATGTAAAATATATCCGGATGAATCCGGTTGTAATGAATTCGTCCATTCTGAATATAGAATGTCACTTACTGATTCGTCCGGCCTGTACAAAGTATCGAACAGAACATTTTGCGCTGTGGGCTGCTGCAAGTATGACAAAGATTCAAAAGACGCGCGCGCTGCCTGAATACCGAATTTTTCTAATAATCTATCCGTGTGCCGGTTAGCAAATACTAAAAGCGTGGAACCCGTTCTAATCCGTTCTTTCACAGAATCCATCTCCGATTCCGAAAACGGCTCTCGCGGCGAAGCAACTATTAAAACCAAAGGATCTTCAAAATCCAACGACAATATACTTTTTCTCCATCGGAGAACGTCGTATCCGCTTTCGGATAATAACGTATAAAAAGCCTTCAGTCCGTTGGGCTTTGCATTATAGGTGGAAGCCAGGCTTTCTGCGCGCCGCGCTTCTCCGGCCTGTGATGAAAAAACAATGAGGATCAGTACCACGCTGAACGCAACACCGGCCCAAACTATTTTTTTTGTATCGCCCGTCATACTTCACCGGCCACGGTTTGTTTTTGCTGCAGCGCATGCAAACAAAGATGGTAGTAGGAATTGCAGGCGGTGAAATCTTCTTCCGTTGCGTTCTCAATGCCGTACCATGTTTTTTCAAACATATCGCTGATCTTTTTCAGATGTCCGTGCAGTTCGATCCTGCAGAACAGCTGACTCTCATTCAATAAGGCCGTCAGATACTCGCCGTTGGTTTGAAATTTTTGATAACGAAAATGATCTTGTGCATCGAGATGCAGGATTATCGATAAGAACATGTGACGAATCGCTTTCCGGTATTCGCCTGTAAACGCGCAACGATGCGCATGCCGGAGATGGTCGTCCGGCTCCATCGATTCCCCCGGTTCGATCAGGTTTTCGAAATTATTTTTCTTAGCGGCGGAATGTTCTTTGCGTTGCCGAAAATGCCGGATTACATGCACAGCCAGCCACAATAAGATCATCGCGCCGATAACATAACCCGCATAAACCAGCATTTGACCGATCATGCTATAATCGCGCGGCTCCGGGTCCGGCGGCGTTTCACGTGAACTGCTGTTTTTGAAAAGTCCGCTAAAGATAGAAGCGAGTTGGTCCATCAGCCAGTTAAACCCGTCCAGCAAAAGATTTTTGTTTTTTTTCTCCTGGAATTCCGGCCTTTCGAGAATGGCCATGAATTGATTCCTATAGTCCGTGGTATCACGGATCAGAATATAGTTTTTTAGAATTGAGACGGAATGCAAAGCCGCATCCACGTTTCTTTGAATTTTATCAAGCTCACCCTCCTGTAAATTATCGCCGATCAATTTATCCAGATCATTCAAGAGCCAATCATTGTTTGTTACCGCCGTCGTATCGAAAGCCCGCACGCTGTCCGGATCGCCATAAGAAATCCACACGGTGAATGCGTATGAATCGGGTATCTGCCGCCGAAGCGATTGAAAATTCGATTGTATTCCCGCTCGGACTTCGCCGTCATTATTCAGCCGGAGTTCGGCTGTTTGTTCCAGTACAAACCGGAGCAAACCTTCGTAATCGGCCGGTGTGATCGCCGTGTTTTTGATGAGGCTTGAATCGAAAAGCGAAGGCGTGACGGCATCCGGCTCTGCGGCGAATACGAGGGAGTTCACTCCAACGATAAAGACAACGAAAGTCTCGGTTATTTTTTTAAAAAGCGAATTCATATCGATTGCAGCATCATTTCCAGATCAAATCCTTCTTTTCGCGAACGCACGTCAAAATATAAAATGGTAATAAATATCACCTGCATTGGAATCAAGAGAAGCGATGCAACGGCTCCTCCGGCTATTTCAATCATCTTCAGATCCGGAATCAACCCCGTGAGCCAACTCAACTGCTCGAGTAAAATCTCGTACGCTCCTGAAATTAAGAACGTAAGCGACAATCCCAACACGAACAGCAAGAGCGTAGTCAGGGCAAAATACACCAATACACGCCACCATTCGCTCATCACAAGGTAACGGGAACGGTTCCAGAGCGTGTTCACCGATATTACGTTTTCAATAATAACCAGTTGCGTAGAAAATAAAAAAATAATTCCTATCCACACTCCCGGAAAAAAACAGAACCCAAGACCGATCAGGGTTACAAGCGCCGTGATGGCCGTTATCCACAAAAGCGTTCCTATTCTTCCGGCTATTTTTTTTATCAGCAAAAGTACTCCGATCTCGCGGCCTTTTGCTTTTTCGAACAAAAAAAGACATATCGTACCGCCTGTAATCGAATTGGCGATTCCGTCCAACACTACCAGCACAGTGTTTTCCGGCGTATAGGATCCTGTTTGAAAAAAACTAAACGAATTAAACACCCGTTCAATCGGGATAAAGTCAAATTGGAAGAAGAAATATTTTATAATGAATAACGGCAGGTAAAACGCCAGAACGATCAGCGTAACCGTTTGATACGATGCGCGATAAAAAGCAATGCCGGCGTCGATCATATCGATCATCGGCCTTCGCGCCACGATGAAGTCAGGGTGATGATGTGTGGGATTCATCAATGTACGAGGATTAAGATTTGTAACTGCTGATTAATAGGACACAGATGACGCGGATCGGACTGATCTAGACAGAATTGATTCACTTTTTGTCATTGGTAAATAAGAAACCAAAACCAAGTTCGTTATATACCTTATAGAAAGCCTTACTAATTATATTTGCTTATCGGGTTTACTCACATACGTCATGGTGAGTCCTTCGGCAGGGCTCAGGACAGGCTTGTCGAACCATGACCAAGTTTAGTAAAATCAGTCTTCGACTTCGCTGGTATG
>JAEUSJ010000189.1:0-5452 GCA_016788215.1 bacterium
GGCGTCCATCGCGATGTTTGACGCCAATATGAAATACATCGCCGCGAGCAGGCGCTACATGGATGACTATCGATTGAGCCGGCGGGATATCGTCGGCAAGTCTCACTATGATGTATTTCCTGAAATCTCCGATCGCTGGAAGGAAATTCACCGGCGTTGCCTGGAGGGCGCGATTGAAAAAGCGGAGGCCGATCCATTTCCCCGTCAAGACGGGAGTATAGATTGGGTGCGCTGGGAAATTCATCCGTGGTATGAACAAGGCGGGAAAATCGGAGGTATTTTTCTTTTCTCCGAAGTTATCACCGAACGCATTCTGGCAGAGAACAAAATCAAACAATTTAACCAACAGCTTCGCGCCTTAACTTCCCACGTCGAATCTATCCGGGAAGAAGAACGTTCAAATTTGGCAAGAGAAATACACGATGTACTGGGGCAAATGCTGACGGCTATCAAGATTGATGTGAATCTGCTTTCAACAGCCCTTGCGGGCAAAGGTTACGAAGCAGCGCATTTGGAGTTCGAAGATTTACAAAAAATCGTTGACAAGACCATTCAAATCGTCAGAAATATCGCAACGGAATTGAGGCCGCCTGTTTTGAGCCTTGGGATCGTACCGGCTATTGAATGGCAGACAAGGGAATTTGAAAAAAGATTTCACATCCCCTGTGATCTACAAATCGATATTCCGGAGATAGCGTTGGAGGAGAAATTATCCAACACCATTTTTCGGACTCTTCAGGAGGCATTAACAAACGTATTGCGCCACGCGAAAGCAACACGGATTAAAATTCAATTGACAAAAGCCCATGCGCATCTTGTCTTAAGAATCATCGATAATGGAAGAGGAATTGAAAACGCGGAAATTGAAAACGTGAAGTCGCTTGGCCTGCTAGGCATGAAAGAACGCGCGCTGATGATAGGCGGAAAGTTGACCATTGAGGGAACTCATGGCAGCGGGACGTCCGTGACGCTCGAAGTTCCTTTCCAAAACTGAAGAAGGAACAAGTATGATCAAAATTATTTTGGTAGACGATCATGAACTCGTCCGCGAGGGCATAAAAAAAGTTTTAAAAAAAGAAACGGATATCGACATTGTCGGAGAAACGCCGAATTCCGCGGGTTTGAACGAATTATTGCAGAAAGTTGAAGCCGATCTTGTTATTCTGGACATTTCTCTTCCCGACCGCAGCGGACTGGAAGTGCTTAAAGATTTGAAAATCCGGTACCCAAAGCTCCGCGTGCTCATGCTGAGCATGCATCCCGAAGAAAGATTTGCCATTCGCGCAATCCGCTCGGGCGCCTCCGGCTATGTGACAAAAGACATGGCGGCGCAGGAATTGGTCAAAGCCGTTCAAAAAATCATGAGCGGCCGTAAATACGTATCGACGAACCTAGCCGAACACATGGCTGCAGAATTGGATACGCCATCCGAAAAGCCGCCGCATGAGGTTTTGTCAGACAGGGAGTTCGAAGTACTGCGGCTTATTGCATCGGGCAAAAAGTTGAGCGAGATTGCGGATCACCTGTTGCTCAGCGTCAACACCGTTACTACATATCGCGCACGTATCCTTGAAAAAATGAACATGAAATCGAACGTCGAGTTGATACGATATGCCCTTGAAAATCATATTGTAGAATGAAGCCGAGGTAATTCCTTTTGTAAAACTCATTTCTTTACCATCCTGTCAGCAGGGGTTGATCTATTCAGGTTCAACAACTGTCCCGCTTTTTTTGTCATGATTTCTATGACACGCTTTCCCGATGTTTTACCGCATTCAAATCATAATTTTCGCTCTACCCGCGGCTTTGCATTTCGATTAAGTTTAGGATGTGAAGGCAGCGAGTCCGAATTACAGCAAAGGAGACGTTATGAAAGTATTGATAGCCGACGATTCATCGATGATACGTGAGCGCATTACCAGGATGATTTTGAGAAATAAAGGTGTCACTGTTTCTGGTCAGACAGATACGGTCAAAGAGACTATTAAGTTCATTAAATCTGAAAAACCGGATGCTGTTATTCTCGATATTCAATTTGCTGATGGAACTGGAGTCGATGTCCTGCAATTCATAAGGTCAGAACCATACAAACCCGTCGTCATTGTCCTGACGAATTTCCCATTTCCTGAATATCGAAAAAAATGTATGGATAAGGGCGCAAATTATTTTTTTGATAAGTCGACTGAATTTGAAGAAATATTAGGTGTATTTGATAAACTTGTAAAATGTATTAAAGGGGAAGGATTTCGAAATGAAGAAGTCAACGATTAATCTACTTTTGATTTCAAACAGCCTTCAGGCTGTAGAATTTGTGAAAAAGAATCTTCCGCAATTCGGTCTGGAGAATTTCGAGCTATCCCATGTGGAATATGCTTCCGGCGTTCCAAAACTTGAAGAAAAAGCAAATGTGGACGTGATACTGTTTCACTCGGAGGGCCGCTATGGATGGAATGTATGCAGGGAGATTCTTAACCTTGCCGGCAACAAACCTTTTATAGTTCTGACGGATGATGAAAAAAGCGAACGTCCACTCGGGGCGGCCAAATCCGTAGTGCAGGATCACCTTGCGATGTCCGATTTGACACCCGATCTTTTACATCGCAGTATCCGATACACCATCGAGCGTTATCGCACAATAAACGATGCGGCATTGCAGTCAGTCGCACTCCAATCCTCTGCCAATGGAATAATAATCACAACAGCAGCCGGGATCATTACCTGGGTCAATCCTGCATTTACAACAATCACCGGATATCCTGCAGAAGAAGCTGTTGGAAAGACGCCCCGGATTCTGAAATCGGGTATGCAGAATCAGGGTTTTTATGCTAAACTGTGGGAGACCATTCTTTCCGGTAATGTGTGGAGAGGTGAAGTTGTCAATCGACATAAAGAGGGTCATTTGTATTCCGAATTGCTTACGATAACTCCAATAAAAGTTGACTCTGGACGTATCACTCATTTCGTTTCGTTTCAGCAGGATATCACCGAACGTAAGAAAACCGAAGAAGCGCTGCGAAACAATGAGGTAAAATACAGAGAACTTTTTGAATGCAGTCCGCGCCCTATGTGGGTCTATGATCCGGTTTCATTAGCCTTTCTGCTCGTCAATGATGCCGCTGTCGAGATGTACGGCTATTCAAAAGATGAATTTCATGCAATGACGATTAAAGACATCAGACCCCCAGGCGATCTTCCCTCTTTAGAAGCTCATTTAAAGAAAGAAAACCGAAAAATAATGGGAGGCTTATGGAGGCACATCAAAAAGAACGGTGAAATGATTTATGTTGAAATTGCTTCACATCCGATCCAATACCAGGGAAAAATTGCTAAAATGGTGCTCGTAAACGATCTCACGGATCAAATGGTCCTGGCCGGCCGGCTTCTGGAGAGCGAGGAAAAATACCGGAACTTGTTTGATACTCTTTCCGTGGGAGTATTTGAAAGTACGCCCGATGGCCGTTTCAAAACTGTAAACTCTAAATTGAGTACCATGCTGGGCTACGAAACAACGGAGGAGGTATTACAATTGGATTTGTGGAAAAACTTGTATTACAACGACAACGACAGGGCAAAATTTATTAAAAAATACGAAACTACCGGCGAAATCGAAAATGTTGAAGCCGTTTGGAAGAAGAAAGACGGATCGCCGGTGACGGTGAATGTTTCCGGAAGAAAGATTGTAGATAGCAACGGGCGGATAGAGGGCTACGCGGGCATCGTGATCGATGTGACCGATAAAAAAGAAACCGAACAAAAACTTAAAGAATCCGAACACCGGTATTCTGAACTTGTAAAGAATGCGCACGATGCGATTTATACTCTTTCGACCGATGGACTAATGACCTCGGTGAATCCTGCTTTTGAATTAATCACAGGCTGGAGCGCCGCTGAGAGGATGGGAAGATCATTTTCTGATATTATTCATCCCGAGGATTTGGCCATTTTAAAAAAGGCGTCTGATCAAGCGATTCGCGGAGATACCTCGCCGGCTTTTGAAATCCGGATTCTCCGGAAAGATGACCAGTATCTTATTGTCGAATTTACAGTTTCGCCGCTTCGGAATGGAAAAGTGAAAGGCATTTTGGGTATTGCCCGCGATGTCACGGAACGAAAAAAATTAGAAGAGGTCGTGCGCCGCGCGCAAAAAATGGACAGCCTGGGTAATCTCGCCAGCGGTATCGCACATGATTTTAATAACATACTTGGCATTATACTTGGGCACACGTATTTGATCAAAAAGAAAATCGACAATACGTCTATTGTTCTTGAAAGCCTGAAAGATATGACCAATGCTACCAATCGCGGCAAGGCTCTGGTACGACAGATTCTCACCTTTGCCAGGAAGACTGAAGTCGTGACTGAGCCGATTATGGTGAATCAATTGGTCAAAGAACTTGGGGATCTTTTGATTAAAACATTTCCGAGAACTATTGATGTTCAATGGGACTTAGACCCGTCTCTTCCGGTCATTACGATTGATCCGGAGAAAATGCATCAGGCGCTGCTCAATCTCGCCGTTAATGCCAAAGACGCGATCAAAAACTCAAAGGAACAAAAAATTTTATTTAAGACCGAACTGGTTGACGGAAAATCACTTCGAAACCGGTTTGTGGATGCGGTCCATCATTCTTATATAGGTGTTAGCGTCGCGGATACAGGAAGCGGAATAGACCCGGCTACCAAAACGAAAATTTTTGAACCGTTTTTTACTACCAAAGAACCGGGCAATGGAACCGGTTTGGGACTGGCAATCGTGTATGGAGTGGTTCACGGTCATCAGGGGTTTATTGACGTGGAAAGCGAGGTCGGGTATGGAAGCGTTTTCAAGTTGTATTTTCCGGTGATTACGCGAGGGCGCCTGTTAGAGGAAAATAATATTGTGAAAAAAGTGAAACCGCCCGGTGGTTCCGAGACCATACTTGTTGTCGAAGACGATACGACGCTTCGCAAGTTGCTGGAGAAAATATTGACAGGAGAGGGATATACCGTTATTCATGCCAAAGACGGCGAAGAGGCGATTCAATTATTTAGACAAAATCGAAACACGATTGCGCTCGTAATTACGGATTTTGGATTGCCGAAAAAAGATGGAAAGACCGTGATCCGGGAATTGAGAGCGATAGTACCAGGCCTGCGATGTATTTTAGCAAGCGGTTATTTTGACCCTTCAGCCAGTGAGGAAGAAGCGCCGTATACCGATTACCTGCCGAAGCCGTACATGCCGGATGAGGTTCTTTTTAAAGTCAGGGATATGCTGGATCGGAAGTAGACAGAGCTGGTATATGGTCAATCCGCGCCAAACCGTTTTTATTTCACAGATTTACGAAGAAATTTTTATCAGTGTTTAATTAATGTGCTTATCGGGTTTACTCAAATACGTCATGGTGAGTCCTTCGGCAGGGCTCAGGACAAGCTTGTCGAACCATGACCAAGTTTAGTAAAATCAGTCCTC
>JAEUSJ010000189.1:5493-5723 GCA_016788215.1 bacterium
GATAAGCACGTTAATTAATGTGATCTGCGAAAAAAAAAGTAAAATAAATAGCCTTTTTCAACAGCGGTTCTTTGAACTTTGATTTCGACTGTTAATAATTCCCGAAGTATTTATATTTATAAAATCGCATGTTGATTCAAGTTGATTTTTTTTGTATCATTTTTTTGCGGCTTTTGCATTAATTCGGTAGTAACATCTTAAATGATATAGTTCAATTCTAAAGTATTCAC
>JAEUSJ010000018.1:0-3594 GCA_016788215.1 bacterium
ACACTCGCCAAAGCCCCGGGCAATACATGCACGATCCCGCCGGAAGATGTAAACGTTCCGCTTGCCGTGAGTTGACCTGAGCCTAAAGTCGTCAGCGTCAGTATCACGCTATCCGAAGAACTCGTGTTCAGCGTACCTATACCGCCCGATACGCTCCAGCTGCTTGTCTGAAGCCCTGCAAAATTACCATCCGCATCTCTTAGCACCGCATACACCGTGATACTGCTGTCTGACGTGGTATAAAGTTCCGGTAATACTACGCCGCTGCCGCTTCTCTGTGTCTCTACCAATACCTGCGCTGCCGCTCCCGCTACCACCGTGATCGTGTTGGTGGAATCGGCCATAAATCCCCCATCCGAATGTATCTTCCCAACACTCAACAATCCCGGAGTAAACACTACCCCGCTGTCGGCCTGAACAGGAGAAATAACCCCGTTTAAAGTACCCGTGAGGGACCAGTTTGCTCTAACATCTTTAATATAATTCCTGTCTCTGTCGTACCCGGCTAAATAAAGTTTGAGAAGCGAATCACTCTGCATCGTAAACGGCGTACTGTAATTCGATCCTGCGCCTCCGGGCGCATTACGTAATACCAAAGTGTCCCTCACTCCTACACTCACGCTAATCAAACCCGTCTGATCTGTAAAACCCGATGTATCGGCAGAAATAAAACTTGTCCCAACCATACCTGCATGAAATGTAATGCTGTCGTTATTGAGCGAGTCGGCCGTTAGAAAACCATTTGATCCGTTTACTCGCCAATTGACTTTAACGCGCCGTATAAAATTATCATTCTTGTCAAAACCATAAGCATACGCTTTCACAGAATCATCCGCCGTTAGCGTTGTGTCGCCGGCTTCATTCGCGAACGATTGTGTAGACCACTTTATCTTAATATATGCCACGGAATCGGAAATGACAGAAACTTGCTGCGTTCCACCAGTCAGAATTCGGTTCGCGCTAACTAAAGAGGCTCTTATATTAGATGGAAACAAAAATGCCCCGAGCGTATCCCTGACATCGAGCAAAAATGTTATTTTAACAGAATCTTTGACAGCCATATACGCCGTTTGAACGGCCAAGCTATCTGTACTTGAATTGTAATTCCATACTGCAAATCCATAATCTGCAGGGCGAGTGCTTGAATTTTGAATAAACTGACTGACGCCATCAACACTGATATCCGTGACTGTTATCGATTTGTCCGTAAAGGGATTGAATACAAGTAGCGAATCAAACCGCGCCATCGAATCCGCAGGCGACGTGGTCCGAATCGTATAGATAAATTGTTGCAGGTTAGTATGTGTAACAACCGATGCTGGCGAGATGGAAGCGTCAGCTGTGGACGGATGGTTGGTATGAAACAAGATGGCTAGATTATTATTCAATGCACCGGCATTGTTAAAACAATAAAGAAGACCTGACACTCCGGCAGAATCTTCAATACCCACAGTGCAACTACTGCCATCAACGTTGGACCCTAAAAGAGCCTGATATTGAATAAGAACTTGATTGCTGGTTTCAAAAAGTACTATTTGGAATGTAATCGATTCGGAAGCTCCCCCAGCCTGATCATAATTGCTCCAGGTCACAATAAATTTTCGATTAGGTGCCGTTCCTGTGGTTTTGTAATAAATCCGGGATAACGTACCTTGAGGGATCAGATCAGTCCAGTACCCCGCAATAATACGATCCGGAGCCCCTGCAGAAGGAATAGTTACATGCGTTGGGTAAGATGCAGTTAATGAATCAAAACTAATGAAGCCGTTTGAACTAATCATTAAGCGGGAAACTGTCGTATCATAAAAATGAAAATCGAGCCCTATATTGACAAACCCACTCGTCGCATCATCTGCAAGTTGCAATGCTGTTCCATCCGTAGCATCAATCCAATTATACACGACCTTTGGGCTCGGAGACAGGGAATTAGTCCAACGGTACGTGCCGCTGCTGTCCTGATCAGCCCACACGGTCCCGGCGACAAATGACAATAAGAGTGTCCCTGTCCATAAGAAAGAGAATATTTTTCTTATGCGCCGATTCATTATTTAATAGTACCCTGGTGTTTGAGCAGAATTGGTTTTGCGGAAACATAAGTGGAAAACGCTCCCGGAGACGAACTGAGCGATACAGCAACAAACATGAAATTTTCTTTTCCGGTCAATGAAGCAGCCGATAAAGGGTTTTCTCCGATCGTTTGATCGTATTCGGGAACGGAAATAAGCAAACGAACAAACATCTGATCGCCGTTTTGTAGTGCGGTTGCTGTACGAATAACTGTGGATTTGTTGTTGTTAACGACCCAAGCTGTTTGAGGAATATTTCTTGCGAAGAGGATTGAATCTTTTGTGAGCCATAGTTCAGCGGAATTACTGCTGTTGACTCTCTTTATCGACTCTATAACTATCGCGGCATTTTCAAAAGGGCTTTGAATTTCTAAAATATTGGCAGGCCCATTTTTCAATGTCAGTCTCAATTCTACGTGTTCAGACTTTCCGGCTTCGAATTCAAACCGACTTAGTTCAAACAAAATGCCATTAGAACTTTGCGCTACCAATGAGTAGGAAAAGAACCAGCAAAAGCATAAGGCGAGTAAAAAAAACTTATTCGGCTGTATCAAATAATGCATTACTCTCTCTTAATTGTTCAAAATAGAGAAATTGTCTGTGAAGACTTGTTTGGATAGTTTTAGAAAATATAATTAAAAGCGTTCAGGTTCGCAAGAAGATAAAATTAAAATAATTCGTAACTTCCCTATTAGAAAGGTTCTAAAAAGAGCAAAAAAATCGCCATTTTAGGCAACGTATATCAGGCCCAGTTACATTATTTGGAGTGATGGAACTTTTTGCAGTGCCGGTTGTCTAATTTACAATCCGATAAAAAAGGCATATATGAAACCTTTTTTAACCGGTATCGTATTTTAACTATCTTATTCAATATAAACACAGGATTAACGATCATGAAAAAAATCATTCATTTTATGATGTGTGGGTTGTTTGTATTATCATCCGCTACATTATCCGCACAGAATGGCCGTATGGCATCCGATGACATGGATGAAAGCGGCGATGAATATATACAAGAGATCAAAGAAAAATACCTGCCCAATTCCAAGTCACTTATCATTTTCAAAGGCGATCACAAATTATCTTCTGATAAACGTATGGATGGCGACATTCTCGTGATAAATGGAGATCTCATAGTTTATGGCGAGCTTAATGGCCGGGCGGTCGTGACCAACGGAAATATAGTGGTTAAGAGTACCGGGCGAATCGGGAAGGAAGCAATCGCCGTTAACGGGAAAGTTATTTTTGGCGACGATAACTCTACGGCCTTAAAGACAGAAAACTCACCTGCATTTTCAAGGACCAAAGATCTTGACGATGAAGCTGATTCAGAATTTGATGACGTAGCTTCTGTTCCCAATGCCCCGACCCCTCCGGTGTTTAACAATGATTGGGCTGCTAAAAATTCCTACGAAAAAGAAATGGAACGATTTAATCGTGAAATGGAAGCATTCAACCGAAAGATGGACAAATTTAACTCCAAAATGCAGGCGTTGAATGAGAAAATGGCCGAGAAAAACAGCTATAC
>JAEUSJ010000018.1:3693-24983 GCA_016788215.1 bacterium
CGGTGAAATCACTTATTTCCTTTCAAGAAGGCCACGTTATAAGTATACCAATTTCTTCTTATTTGACTATAACCGCGTTGATGGGCTTTATTTGGGCCTCAAATTAGATCGGAATCACCAAATCTATTCCAGAAAACCTTTTCAGATATATGGTGAAGCCGGCTACGCTTTTAGCGAAAAGGCACTTCGATACCAGTTGGGAGTAGATAAAGTGTGGGGAAGTCAATTTCGCTTCACCGTAGGCGGTGAATTGCATGATTTGACCAGTACTCAAGACGGTTTATTAGTAGGCGATATTGAAAATGCGGTAAATGCATTGATCCTCAAGAACGATTACCGGGACTATTTCAGAACGGTGGGTTATAGTTTTCAGGTAAGTCAAAATTTGAATGAATCACTGAGATTAGTCGCTGCCTACAAGGTTGACGATTATTCAAACATGCAGAATCATGTTAACTGGGCCGTTCTGTTTCCTAAGCAGGATTTCAGAGTCAATCCGGCAATTGATGAAGGACATATGGTCAGCTATTCCGGTGCGGTTGAATTAAACACCGTGTCGACGATCAGTGCAGGGAAAAAACATTTTAAACGTGTAGGATGGAACATATTGGCGGAAGGTGAACGTAGTTTTAAACAACTGAACTCTGATTTTAAATTTACGCGGTACACGCTGAGCGTCGCCCGTTATCAGCCGATCAGCCAATGGGAAAACATTGACGCTCGAATAATGGTCGGTGCCGGAACCGGCGATCTTCCCTTACAAAAGATCTTTTCAGTTGGCGGGATATCGACTCTGCGCGGCCATTCCTATAAGGCGTTCACAGGTAATCAAATGGCTCTCGCTAATATTGAATACCGTGTCAGTTCCGGCATATTGAAAGATGATAAGATCTTCTTCATTCATCCGTTTAGTTTCATATTATTTATGGACAGCGGTTACGCATGGAATAATGAGGTCTACGCGATCACAGATTTATATAAAGGAACTCGTTTAGGCGATTTCGAAACTGATCTTGGAATCGGGTTGGGCGATGAAAAAAATCATTTCCGCTTTGACATCGCAAAATCGGTTTCAGAAAAAAATAGTAATTACAAATTTAACTTCAGGATCAATTATGCTTTTTAGTTAAAATTGAATATTTATTTTTTTGAAACCCCGTTCCCCGACGGGGTTTTTTGTTTTTATAGTATTATAAATGCACGCTTGAATTGAAGCTCCATTATAAATATATTGACTTGCTTTATTTTACGGCTTCAATTTAAATGGCGGACAACCATGTTTACCGTATCCGATCGGTTTCAAAATTTACCTGTGCATCTTTTTGCGGAAGTAGACCGAATGAAACGGGAAGCCCTCGCGCAAGGAAAAGACGTAATTGATCTCGGGGTGGGTGATCCCGATATTCCTACGCCTCAACCGATCATCGATGCCTGTGTGAAAGCATTACAAAATCCGGCAAATCACCGTTACCCGTACCAGGCGGGTTCCATGAAATACCGCGAAGCGATTATTCGGTTTTTCAAAAAACGCTACGGAGTATCTTTAGACCCGGTGAAAAACATCATTCCTCTGATTGGCTCTAAAGAAGGCATTGCACATTTCCCACTGGTTTTTGTAAATCCGGGCGACATCGTGCTTGCTCCGGATCCGGGGTATCCCGCATACATTACCGGAACGGCGTTAGCTGGCGGCGAATACTATCCCCTTCCGTTATTGAAAAAAAATAATTATCTGATGGATATTGATTCTATTCCTGCAAACGTTATAAATCGTGCGAAATTATTTTTCTTTAATTATCCGAATAACCCGACAACCGGCTCTGCGGATCTAAATTATTTTTCCAGAATCGCAGCCTTCTGCAGCAAGCATCACATTATTGGCGCTCACGATGCAGCTTATCAGGAATTATTTTTTGCAACCCCGCCGCCGAGTTTTCTTCAGGCTACGAACGCAATAGAAACGAGTATAGAGTTCCATTCTCTTTCCAAGACATTCAGTATGACCGGGTGGCGGGTCGGCTTTGCTGCGGGTGAAGCATCGCTGGTAGCCGGATTATCACGTATCAAAACCAATATAGATACGGGCCTTTTTTTGGCAATACAGGAAGCGGCGGCATTTGCCCTTGATCATCTGGAGGAATTAACACAGCCGGCAATTGCGGTGTACAAAAAGCGGCGCGACATCGTCGTCAATGGTTTAAACAAGGCCGGATTTAAAGCTGATATGCCGGACGCAACCATTTATGTCTGGGCGAAAGTTCCCAAAGACCTGCCGTCAATGGATTTCGCAAAAAAACTTTTGGATGCGACCGGTGTCGTAATCACACCCGGCGCCGGGCTGGGCAAGTCGAGCGAAGGTTATTTCAGAATATCGCTCACCACTTCAGAGGAACGCCTGCGTGAAGCCATCCGCCGGATGCACGATTTTTCAAGAACTTTTTAACGACCAGATAGGATGTAAACCTTGAAACCTCTCGACAAGATCAGGCTCACGCACATGGTAATCTATGCGCATCACGGCGCGCATGAAGAAGAACGCACGTTAGGGCAGAGATTTGAAATTGACGTTGAGCTTGCTTTAGATGCCGAGAGGGCCGCTGCGGAAGACCGGCTTGATTTATGTATTGATTATGCGAAAGTCTACCATAAAATTAATGAAGCGGTAACGGAGAAAAAGTTTTATTTGATCGAAGCGCTTGCCCAATATATTGCCGAAAAGATTTTACACGATTTCGATGTCGCCGAAGTTAAGGTACTCGTTCGAAAACCCAGCGTGCCGATCAAAGGCTCTATTAAACACGTCGAAGTAGAAATCACACGTATAAAAAAATGAATGCGGCGCATCACACTGTTTACTTAAGTTTGGGATCCAATGTAGGCGACCGGCTGTTGCAACTTAGAAAAGCGGTAACGGCTATTGAAGAAATTTCAATGATAAAAAAAATATCATCAGTTTATGAAACCTCGCCCGTTGGCCCTATTGCCCAAAATGATTTTTTGAATTTAGTTCTGGAAATCCAGACGGATATGTCGCCTTACGGCCTGATGGTACACCTCATGCGGATCGAAGAAAACCATGGGCGCCAGCGCAATCTAAAATGGGGGCCTCGCAGCATTGACATTGATATTGTGTTTTATGACCAGATGATTTTGAATATATCCGGTCTTGTCATTCCACATGCCCATTACGCAGAGAGAAGATTTGTATTGGAACCTCTTTGTGAAATCGCGCCGCAGTGGATTTGCCCTGTTCGGCAAATTTCGGTATATGAAATTCGCCGCCGTCTTACGGACATCCATGCTGTAAAAAAAATGAACAATCTGACAATTGATAAGACTGTAGAATTGAACTGATCCGTTGGGAGTTTTAGGCTTGATGTCAAAAGAAAAAATCAAACTTATAGCCGTCGAAGGCATCGTTAAGCGCAACAATACACTCCTTGCAAAACACCTGGCGTCCCTAACGGACGCGCGAACCATACTCGAGGAAGACGGCGCTTCTTCGATGATCGATGTAAACAGTTCGGATCCAAAAGATCTGATATTCAAGAAACATATTCTTCGACTACTCGATCGCTATAAATCACAAAAACAAATCGTGCAGACGGAAATTTTTCACGATCAGATTATTTCCGATTATCTATTCTATGCCGATCGAATTTATGCAAATCTAAAATTGGAATCGGAAGACCTCTCATTATATGACACCTTGTTTAATTTTATGGAAAAAGAGGTCGCCATACCCGACCTCGTTATCTATTTGCAGAACAATACGGAAACGGTTCTCGAAAAACTCTATGCAAATTACGGAATTAAGAATAACCTCATGGGGAAAAATTCTATCGACGAAAATTATGTCCGGATGCTTAATGAGGAGTTCAACGAATTTTTCATGTACTTTCGATGGGCCCCGGTTATGATTGTCAACGCGAACCAATTGAATCCGGAAGATCCAAAACATGTACAGGATCTTATTTTCAAAATACAGAGGCCTTTCTCAGGTGTTATCTTTTACAATCCCCCTATTACTACTTGATGATGATTCTGTGAATGATTACACAGTAAAAGCGTTATATTATAGGCAACACTTCTCGAAGTAATTAGGAGTGTCTTATTATGACCACCGACGTAACCCTCCGCGACACCCTGCGACTTCACGTTAGAGAAGGGGAACTTTACCGCTCCGTTGATGAAAAAACGCTGGAATGTTTTGCCTGCGGCCATCGTTGTTTGATCAAAGACGGACGAGAAGGCATTTGCAAAATACGATTTAATCAAGGCGGTAGATTATTTGTTCCTCACGGATACACGGCCGGCATCCAAGTAGACCCGATTGAAAAAAAACCTTTCTTTCACGTTCTTCCCGGAGCAAAAGCATTGAGTTTCGGCATGTTGGGATGCGATCTGCACTGCGCCTATTGCCAAAACTGGATCACCTCCCAAGCGCTTACGGATCCAAATGCCGGTACTGATCCGATGATCATCACACCACAGCAGCTCACTCGGATTGCAAAATCATACCAGGCGCGGATCATGACCAGCACATACAACGAACCTTTGATCACTTCGGAATGGGCGGTTGAAATCTTTAAAGTAGCAAAAAAAGAAAACATGATCTGTTCGTACGTGTCCAATGGCAACGCGACACCCGAAGTGCTGTCATACCTCCGCCCGTACGTTGACCTTTATAAAGTTGATCTTAAGAGCTTTAATGACAAAAACTACCGCAAACTTGGAACCAAACTCGACACCGTTCTCGACAGCATACGCTTGATTTATGAAAGCGGTTTTTGGCTTGAAGTCGTCACATTGGTTATTCCAACATTCAACGACTCCGATGACGAATTACGTGCAATAGCCGAATTTTTGGTTTCCCTGTCGCCGGATATTCCGTGGCACGTGACGGCGTTTCATCGTGATTACAAGATGACCGACCCGGATAATACTTCGTCTGAGTCGCTCTTTCGATCAGCGCAAATCGGGAAAGAAGCAGGGTTGCATTATGTGTACGCAGGCAACCTGCCTGGCAATTTAGGAACGCTCGAAAACACGTATTGTCATCACTGCCAGGTTCTGCTGATCGAACGTGTTGGCTTCAGGGTTCTCCAAAATAAAATAAAGAATGACGCCTGTTATCATTGCAGAACGCCCATACCCGGCGTCTGGCACTAAGGGGATCCGCAATGTTTGAAACTCTGTCCATTCACGAACTCGTTCAATCCATCGAAAAAATCAACGGAAAGATCCTCATACCGGACAAAGACGTCAATTGGTTGTGGGACAGTATTAATCATCAATACTACGACATCGATGAACATGACAGAACTCTGATCAAGGAGTGTCTGGACAGCACCAATCTGCGAAGCGAAATTAGGAAGATCGCTAGCGACGGCCAAACGCATTTTATCGAAAACATCTACATTCCTATCGTTCGTGAAATTAATTCATCGCGTATCATACTCAAATTATCGTTTGATATCAGTGAAAAAATGAATGCCGAGAAAGTAATTTCGGAAGAACGAAATAAACTTGCCAGCATCACTTCCAATTTCCCTGACGCGATCATTATGCTGAATAACGATATGAAAGTCATTTCCTGGAATTTAGGTGCGGAAAGTATTTTTGAATATACGTCCGATGAAATGATTGAACGCTCTATCGACATTCTGTTTCATCCCGACAACCCCTTCTCAAAAACGCTGAATACGTTTGCGGAATCACTGCACCTGAACGATACCATTCGGCATCACATGAGTCATTGCGTTTCCAAGTCGGGCGTTCCGCTCTATTGTGAACTCACGGTCATGTTTATGCCAACGGCTGAAATGTCGTCACGCGAAACGGTATTGATCTTGCGCGACAAAACGCATCAAAAACAACTTGAGGATGAAGTTAAACGCACTATCGATAACATTTCAAAGATCAATGAGATCAGCGCGCTGATACATGCTTCGTTGGATCTAGATGATATTTTAGATATGATTCTGGTTGCCGCAACGGCAGGACAAGGCCTACGTTTTAATCGTGCTTTTTTATTTTTGATGAACGATGAAAAGACTTTTCTTGAAGGACGTAAAGCTATCGGACCATCCGATCCGCAAGAGGCCGGCGTATTATGGACGGAACTGGATCAAACTCCCCAGTCTCTTAAAGATATCCTGACATCGTATACTTCCGTTCAAGACGGGCGCGACTTCAAAGTCAATCAAATTGTCAAATCCCTGCGCATTCCAATTACGCAGTATCCGGAGCAGTCGGATTCGGGATATCTGGCGTTTCATGAAGTCATCACGCAAGGCCATTGCCTCCATATACGGCCCAAAGATGAAAAATATTTAACACCGACGATAAAGAATTTTTTTGAGACCGATCAAATGGCGATTGTGCCGCTTATTTCCACCGAAGGCGCCGTGGGCGTGCTTGTCGTTGATAACGCAATCACAGGCCGATTGATCAGCGACCAGGATCTAGAAATGTTAAAACTATTTGCTCATCAAATCGTCGCAGCATTAGAAAACGCTGTTTTGTACGATAAGCTTCGAAAAAAAGTTGAGGAATTAGAAGAAGCCCACACCTCGTTGAAAAATAGCCAGGAAAAATTAATCCGATCCGAACGATTAGCGGCCATCGGTGAATTGTCTGCAAATATGGCACATGAAATACGCAACCCACTGGTAGCCATTGGCGGATTCGCGCGAGCCATGCTCCAACATCATCATTACAAAGAAAATGAAGATTTCCTAAAAATCATAGTGGATGAAACGATCCGCCTTGAACGTATCCTGAACAATACGCTCACGTATGTAAAAACATCGGAACCGACCCTGGTCAGTCAACCGCTCTTACCAATAATTAACAACGCGCTTACGTTGCTGCATGAACGCCTTGAAAATAATCGCATTCAGCTACACACCGAATTTTCAGATTCGATCCCCGATATTGAAATAGATCCAAACCAGATTTTACAAGCCATTCTGAATATTCTGATCAATGCCGTTGAGGCAATGCCGTTGGGCGGGGAACTTTCACTAAAATTGCATATGGAGGATGATACCGTATGTTTGAGGGTACGGGATACCGGCGAAGGTATCGATGAAGATTACCTAAAAAATATTTTTGATCCTTTTTTTACAACCAAGAACCGGGGAACCGGATTGGGTCTGGTCATTGTTCACGATATTTTTGAACGCCACGGTATTATTTTCAGAGTCGAAAGTGAAAAAAATATAGGTACATCATTTGTGATTAATTTTAAGATTCACCAGGTTCCGCAGTCCTCTTAATATCTTGCGAAAGCCCCGCCTTTTTTGTTACATTAACAAGCGTGAAATTGCATTGCTAAAAAAATATTAACTTCGTATAATGGCGCGCATGAAAAAATTATTTTTTATTTGTGGTCGAGGGGAAATAATTGAGTAACTCCAACATGGCATCTGAAAGACCAAGAACAATTCTGAAGTTCATGATTCTCGGATTTGGAGTTCTTTGTTTGTTGCTTATGGTAGGCATAGCAGGGTTCTACAAATTGGTTCTGTACAACGTACCCGCCGTGAAGGTCGAATCCTTGTCTATGGACCAAAAACTTGTAATCACTATTCCAAAAGGTTCCACTCTTAATGAAATATCTCATATACTCGAAGAAAGCGGCGTGATAGAAAATGCCCGTTTATTTGTGTATGCAGCCAAATATCTTAATGCTGAAAAAAATCTTAAAGCCGGACAGTATCTTTTGCCCGCGCATGCGTCGAATCATCAGATATTACGAACCCTTCAAAATGCGGTACCGCAAAGCATTCGAGTGACGATTCCCGAAGGAAAAGACATGGAGTTCATCGCTCGTATGATCAAATCTAAACTCCCGATTGACACGGCGCAGTTTATGAAAGTCGTCAGAGATTCGTCGCTCTGTTCCCATTTTCATATTCAGGCAAATTCTCTTTTCGGATACCTTATGCCAAATACTTATTTTCTGGATCCGGGAATGAACGAAGAGGATATTGTACGGATCATGGTGAGGGAATTTAACAATTTCTTTGATTCCGAATTATACCGCCGCACAGAGCAGATGAATTTTACTTCGCATCAGATCGTAACGCTTGCTTCGATCATTGAAGGTGAAACGGCGGAAGAAGATGAGCGGTATTATGTGTCTGCCGTATACCATAACCGCCTGAAAAAAAACATGCCACTTCAGGCAGATCCCACGATTCAATTTATCATTCCTGACGGCCCGCGCCGCTTGTACCATAAAGATCTGGAAATGAACAATCCATACAATACTTATAAGTTTAAAGGACTCCCGCCGGGCCCAATTAACAACCCCGGCAAAGCTTCTATTCTCGCCGCTCTATATCCTGCAAAAGTCGATTACCTTTATATGGTGGCTGACGGATCGGGAAAACACATTTTCTCCAAGACATTAGCTGAACATCTCAAAGCAAAAAAACAACTCGACAGATTGAGAAAAAATATTAAACGCAGCCGCGATTAATTTTAGAAAATTATTTTTTACGAAAAATAAATATACGTCACGTAAAAATTTTATTTTTTTGTGATCATTTTCCCTTTTACAAAACATCTCTAGCGTTATCCGCCAAAAAAAACTAATCGTTCTGTGTTTTCTCCAAAAAAAACGATTTTCATTTTTGTTTTGAAAAAAAAGCCAATATTTTTTTAGATTCTATCTGTATCCGCAAATCATTATAAAACGGGCTTCTGCGGGCACGCGCGGCTTTTCGTTATTTTTTTTTCTTTTTTTTGTATGAATAGCGACTTCAAAAAAAATAAAACTTTTTCATAAATGCAGAATTTTGTTGACTTTCAAAACAAAAAAAGTTATGATAGTGATGAGAGAATGAAGGTGCTCTCAATTAATTAACTAAACTTTAACAAGGTGAAAGGAAACCTGAACATGGCAACGAAAAAAGCCGGTGCAAAGAAGTCAACCAAGAAGACTTCGAAAAAGAAAACCGCTAAGAAATCAACTAAGAAGTAATTTGAATTACCTTACAGTGGTTCCATCTGGGTTACACAACTGTAAGATTAGTTGAGCAAGGGGACGTTACACACCCTCTTCGGTTTTGAAAGCAGGTATCTTAATTGATACCTGCTTTTTTATTTTACTTCGGTTAGCATTGATTATAAGACGAAACGCTAGTATTATTTTATAAATTCTCATCTAACATAAAGTGACGATGCCATGATCATCAAAACATTTATCACCCTTTTTTGTTTTCTGATTTCGGTTCAACAGGATGAATCGAAAAACTCCTCGATTCATTCCGGAATAAATAACAAAATATTTATTCGTGCGCTTCCGGATACGTTTTCTTTTTGTGGTGAGCGCGTACCATTGGAAATTCCGGATGTGAAGGAACGCATGGAAGATATTTATTACTCGCGCATCGGAAACGACGATCGCATTTTTTTACAATTGAAACGCACGCGTAGATACTTCCCGCTTTTCGAAAAGATCCTGAAAGAAATGGATGCCCCGGATGATTTAAAATATTTGTCGGTGGCCGAGAGTTCACTGCGTATTGACGCCTATTCAAATGCCGATGCCGCCGGGCTGTGGCAGTTCATTCCTTCCACGGGTAAACTTTGGGGGTTGCGGGTAGATAAACAAATCGACGAACGTTTTCACGTTGAGAAATCAACACGAGCCGCTATCCGGATGTTAAAAAGCCTGCGAGCGGAATTAGGAAGCTGGTCATTGGCCGCAGCGGCATACAACAACGGCCTAGCGAATATCAACCGGGTCATTAAAGAACAAAAGGAAAATAATTATTTCGATCTTTTCCTAAACAAAGAAACGCGCAACTATATTTTTCATATAGTCGTTATGAAGGAAATTCTTGATCATCCTCACGATTACGGTTATGTATTAGCGGATAATGATTATCATCTTCCCTACGACGAATCAACTCATCTGATCACCGTCGCAGGGCCGGTATCAGATCTAGGACAATGGGCAAAAGACCAAGGAACAAATTATAAAACCGTTAAACTTCATAACTATTGGATTATGAAAAACGTTTTGCCGGATGGGTATTGGGAATTGATATTGCCGAAAGAAATAAAAATTTCGGGCTCGAGGCCTGATACAACCTATGGGGCAGTCTCGACAACTGAAACGTCGTTTTTTATTGAACATATCGTTCAGGAAGGCGAGTCGCTTAACAAAATCGCAAAACAATACGACGTACCGGTATCTGACATCCTTAAGTGGAACAATCTCAAATCCGACGTTGTTTTCCTTAATGCCAGGCTGAAAATAGAATTGACGATCTCCAAGAGAATTGTCCACTACGTCAGAACCGGCGACACACTCATCCGGATTGCGGCTCTCTATCGTGTGAGTCAAGACCAGATTAAAGAATGGAACAAATTAACGGGTGATGTAATATCTGTGGGGAAGTCATTGACGATCTATGCAGGCTCAGTCGATTAAAAAAAATAAGATCTATTTTACTTCAAGGTAGCTTATCATATCGAAGAAAATGTATAACTCAGGATTTTGACATATATCATTGACGCGCACTTCATAATGCAGATGCGGCCCCGTTGATAGCCCGGTACTGCCTACTTCTGCAATTTTCTGATTACGTTTTACTTTTTGCCCGTTACGTACATGATACGACGATAAATGGCCGTAAAGTGTTTTAACCCCATTGCCGTGATCTACAATGATAGATTTTCCGTACCCGCCGCGCCAAGTCGCCGTCTCAACAACGCCATCAGCCGTGACATACACGGGCGTTCCCCATCGCGACGCAATATCCAAACCGGTGTGTGCTTTCCATGACCTAAACGATTTACGAACGCCAAAACGATCCGTCACACGCCCGACCTTGATCGGACAAATGGAAGGAATGTAATTCACCTGATTCATGCGCGAATTAATTTGATTCTGAAGTTCAGAATAACTTTGCATTTCGAGGCTGAGACTGGCTTCTAATTTATCCAGATTTTTCAGATTGGATCGAATCAGTTCGTCTGCGTCGGAAGAAATCAAATCGGGATTATAATCAATCTGAAAATCGCTGCCGCCGATACCGGCATCCTTGAGCATATCTTCCACATCGGGCAGATTCGAAACTAAACGCAATTCACTGTCTTTTGTATGAAGTGTGTTTATCTCATTTTCAATATTCTTGACCCGTTGTCCTATTGAGGAAATTTTGTTTCTTAGAATCCCATTTTCAATGTTTAGCTCGGCAAGACGCTCGTCGCCTGTATATGTTGAAAACAATATACCCAGCCCCGTCATGGTTATGAACAAAAAACAAATAACCGCTGTGAACATAAAAATCAAACGATTGCGGGATACTATAATCTCCCGCATTTCCGATTGACTCTCAGGAAAATACAATAATCTAAATTTCTTATCTTTCATTAAACCTAACATTGTCTAATTTTTGGATTATGGTTAAAAATAACAAACAATTTTTGGCAAGTCAAGGTTTATTATGGGTTTCCAATATTTTCTATTGCATTTATACTCCCCTTTTAATATGTTTTTTCGTCAAAAAAAGCGCGATCTATGAGAAAAAATTACGGAATCCAAAAAATCATTAAATCCGTTTTAAGTCGAATTAATTTTAATAGCTTTTTATAAGTCTTTATTTCGAGGAGGAAACGCCGTTGGCATGGAACATTGAAGAATCCAACAAAGTTTACAACGTGAAAGAATGGGGAGCAGGTTATTTTCATATCAATTCCAAAGGCCATATTTCTGTCACACCCACCAAGGATCCCGATAAAGCCATTGATCTACATACCGTCATTGAGGAAGTTCATTCACGGGGAATTGAAATCCCTGTTCTGATACGATTTCAGGATATTTTGAGAAGCCGTGTTAAGGAACTTAATGAGAGTTTCAGGGCGGCTATAAGTGAATATAATTATCAGGGTAACTACTATGGAGTTTTCCCGATCAAAGTTAATCAACTACGTGAGGCTGTAGAAGAGATATTGGATGCGGGTATACCGTACGGATATGGGATCGAATGCGGGAGTAAACCCGAACTGTATGTTGCACTAGCTTTGATCGAAGATAAAGAACGACTTATAATCGCCAATGGCTACAAGGACGCTGCATACATTCGTATGGCGCTTTTAGGAAAACAACTTAGAAAAAATGTCATTTTAGTAGTAGAGAAACTTACCGAACTGCGTCAAATTCTCCAGATTTCGCAAGAATTGAATATTGAACCTGCGATAGGCATACGAGCGAAACTCAGCACGAAAGGTACCGGAAAATGGGAAGCATCAAGCGGCGATCAGTCAAAGTTCGGGCTCAGCACACCGGAACTTATCGAGGCGATTGAAATCCTCAAAGAAAACAATCTTCCGCATGTTTTCAAGCTCCTGCATTTTCATATCGGTTCGCAGGTTCCGGATATTCGAACTATTAAAGCCGCAGTCAAGGAAGCCGCGCGCATTTACGTCAGCATACACAAGATGGGCGTGCCTATTCAATACATTGATGTCGGCGGAGGCATGGGCGTTGATTATGACGGGTCGCGCACTACGTTTCGGAGCAGTATGAATTACACGATGCAGGAGTACGCCAATGACGTAGTTTATACTATTCTTGAAGTATGCAATAGCGAAGACGTTCCGCATCCCAATATCGTTTCGGAAAGCGGGCGCGCCATTGTTGCTCACCACTCCGTCCTGATACTGGAAATTTTTGGCAATATCGAAAAAAATCAGAATTATAAGAAAGTTGATTTCACGCCCGACGATCCTGACATCATTCAGGAAATGCTGGATATCCGGCACCAGTTACATAAAAAAAACACCAATTATCTTGAAGCGTATCACGACGCCATTCAGCGGCGCGAAGAAGCGCATTCTCTTTTCTCGTTGGGTTATCTGACGCTTTCTGAAAAAGCAAAAGTTGAAAATCTTTTTTGGGAAATCATCTTTGTCATTCGGGAATACACAAAAAATATGACCTTAGTACCGGAAGAACTTGCAGAACTTGAACCGAGATTGGCTGAACAGTACTTATGTAATTTCTCTATCTTCCAATCTCTGCTCGATCATTGGGCCATCGGCCATTTGTTCCCTATTGTTCCTATTCATCGTCTAAATGAGGAGCCGGTCAAACGAGCAACATTAGTGGATATCACCTGCGATTCCGACGGGAAGATCGGAAAATTTATTGACCTTAAGGACATGAAGGACAGACTGGAATTGCATCAGTTGAATGGCCAGCCGTATTATCTCGGTATTTTTTTGCTTGGGGCATATCAGGATATCATGGGCGATATGCATAATTTATTTGGCCGCGTAAATGAAGTTCACGTATTCATGGATGACGAAGAACCTGAGAATTACTATGTCGAAGAGATCATTCCGGGTTCCAATATAGGGCAAGTTCTATCTCTGGTACAATACAACGAAAACGAAATCATAAAACTTATTAAGAAAGCCCTCGATCAACGTATCAAAGAAGGCGTGATCAAGCCCAGTGAAGGCGTGAAACTCCTTGATATGTATGAATTAGGTTTAAAAGAATATACCTACCTTCAATTTAAACCAAACGGAAAACGATAATACAAAATTGAATTTTAGATTTCCCTATCGCCTTTATTCTTTTTAGAATTTAAAATCCGAACAACAATTAATTAATGACAAAAGACAGAATAGTACTCTTTTTACTCACGATCGTATTATACTTCTTCAGTTTTCCTCCATTTTTTACCGGCTTTTTCTCTTATTTCGTTCTCATCCCATTTTTTTTTATTCTTGAAAAAGATTTATTCAAAAACGGTTTCCGCACCGGTTACCTCCTGGGGCTTTTCTCAATCGGAGCTTTCATTTATTGGATGAATTGGAATTCGGGAGCAACTCAGATACAGGCGACCGGTATGTATCTTGGGACCATAACCTACCTTGCGTTGTTATGGGGCATTTTTGGTTTTGCACAGAACTTTATTTGCCAAAAATTCGGCGCAAAAGGATTTGTATTTGCACCCTTTTTGTGGACCTCGCTTGAATATTTACAGTCCATGGGCGAACTCGGTTTTACGTGGCATCTTTTTCCTACGACGCAAACGTATTATACTCCCCTGATCCAATACATTGAATTTACAGGTATCAACGGGATTACTTTTTGGGTTGTACTGATCAATGTAATTATCTATTTCGTCATAAAAAAAGTTCGGTCCGGTGATATTTCAATTCCATGGAGCATGCACCGGTTAGTCATTATTCTGCTTCTGGTTTTTTTTATTCCGCTTTTCTATGGGTTCATCGTTCTTAATTCACAAAAATATTCCGGAGGGAAGAGCATTCAGGCGGCGATCATTCAGCCCAATATTGAGCCGAATCGAAAGTGGCTTGAAAAAGATTTCGCCTATTCAGAAATCTTGCGACTCACACATGAGGCCAAAGAAAAGAATGCAGATGTTATATTATGGCCGGAAACAGCGATTCCGGCAAGACTTCGGGTAGATAAAGTCAAATTTGACGCTATACGCAGCGAGCTTCGAACACAGTGGACAACACTTATCACCGGAATTCCGGATCGAAAAACGGCACTGGATGCAGATGGAAAGCCGAAAGGCCATTATTATAATTCCATATATTTGATACGCCCTGACCGCAGCGGTTTTTTAACTTATGACAAAACGCATCTGGTACCATTCGGAGAATTCGTTCCATCATTTCTATTTTTCATGAAGGACATGGCCATGGATGTGGGTATTCCTGATTATTATGCCGGAGACTCTATTAGCGTATTTACGTTGCCTTTGTTCAATGATACGTTACAAGCTGATTCAGTAAAAGTACTTGCTGTAGTATGCCTTGAATCTATTTTCCCCCAGTTGGTCAGGGAAGGTGTGCAAAAAGGCGCCAGAATATTGGCAATCGTAACCAACGATGCGTGGTATGACGGTACTTATGCCCCGATACAGCATTCGCAGATTGCCGTACTTCGCGCAATCGAGAATCGTCTCAGCGTATTGCGGTGCGCCAATTCCGGTGTATCGTCTATCATTGATCCTTACGGGAATGTCTTAGCGCAAACGCAAAACGGGACACAAGACATATTAGCCGGATCTGTATCGATTCAGCCGCAAGAAACGTTTTTTACGCGTAACGGAAATGTGTTCTCCATATTTATTTCTGTCCTGACCTTTATTTTATTGCTTGTTCTCATTATCTTACGTCTGCGGTCATTCCGATCACATCCTGCTTAAATGGCCTTTGTAGGTATCCCTATTTCATTTGTTCGCTAAAAATACGATCCCAAACATTCAATACTTAGTGGAAATGATTCAGGCTACTTTCAACATAAGAACGAGAGACTTCAGGTAATAGAAATGATATCACTTTCAAAATTCTATAGCTTATTTCGGCATTCAATAAGACCGGTGGCTCTGCTATTAATCCCTATTTTTGGGTTCTCTCAAAAATTACCTATTCGAAATTACAAAAACGAGAACGGACTCCCCCAGTCGCAAATTTCTTCTATTACGCAGGACTCGAAAGGATTTATCTGGCTTATATCTGCTTCCGGCTTAACACGTTATGACGGATTCGAATTTAGGACCTATACAAAGCAGGACGGTCTCTCAAGCAATATCGGAATAGGTATATTAGAAGATAAAAGCGGTTCTCTTTGGGCCCTCATGGTCAACGGCATTTCAGTTTTTGATGTAGCCGTTGATGGATACATTCGATCATTAAAAAAAATAGATACGCGAAACGGATTACCAAACGTGGATTACACGTGCTTGCATGTCGATCAATACGGTTTCTTATGGGTCGGCTCTCGTAATGCCGGGGTTTTGCGCTTGAGCGCGGAATACGTTGACGGAATATATAAAGTGAATTCCTCGCTCGCTATTGGCAAAGCTCAAGGCCTGACAAGTGACGCAGTCACCAAAATATTTCAAGATAAAGAAAACCGTTTATGGATTGGAACCGAGAACGGACTATCCCTGATTGTGTTTAATTCAGAGACTAACTATACCGTAACAAATTTTACAACACCTCACGGGCTTGGTTCGAACTTTATCACCAGTATCGCACAAAATCCGGCCGACGAAATATGGGTTGGTACCAAATCCGGATTGAGCAAACTGGTAGACATTATTTCTTCACAAAATCCATATAAATTCAGAAATTTTACAACCGAAGACGGATTGATGAGCAACGACATTCGCGATATTACAGTTGACATTCCGGGTAATCTATGGGTCGCAACGGCGAAGGGTATAAGTAAACTTAATTTTTCTGAGTTCGCTGACCCGTCCCATACCGCGCACAAACGGGGGTTTATTATTTCAAACTATACTTCGGAAAACGGATTAATGAATAATGCCATCCGTTCCATTTTCGCAGATCGGGAAAATAATATCTGGATATCCACTTTTGGCAGCGGCATCTCAAAAATTTCTACCGAAAAATTTCACACCCTTATGGAATCCGAAGGCTTGGCTGCCAATGCTCCTGGGCCTCTTCTGGAGGACCTTGACGGAAGAATATGGGTTGGAACTAATAACGGTATTTCTGTTATCGAATCGCGACACGATCAAAATAACCCTATCCGCTACACTATCAGAAATATGGATCGACGATCGGGGCTTCCGCATTTGAATATTCTTGATTTTTGCATGGACAAGGATGGAACCGTTTGGGTTGCAACGGAAGAAGGTTCTGCCAGATTCGATTTCGGTGTTTTTACACCCTATCCCGACAAAAGCCTATTGTCAAATTCCAATACTCGGCAGATAGAAATTGACGACGACGGTAATTTATGGATCGGCACCGTATCCGGACTCAACCGCGTGACGGAAAATGGAACTTTTATTTTGACAAGTAAAGACGGATTACCCAACGATTATATTCGAAAAATCACTAAAGACCATCGAGGAAATTTGTGGATTGGTACGAATAATGGATTGTGCAGGATAGATCGGGAAGAATTATCTAAGACGGCGCCGAAGATATCCAACTTTTCAAGACTAAATTTACCCGAAAAAATAATTAATGTCCTTTATGAAGACCGTCAACATGACCTTTGGATAGGGTCCGATGACGCCCTGCTTAAGTTAAACATCGATAATGAAGTGGACAATAAGAATCTGACGGCAATCAATCTTAGCGAAGCCGGTTTTAAAAATACCATTATTACTTGTATTGATCAGGACGCTTCCGGACACCTTTGGATCTCGACCCGTCAGGGATTACATCAATTTGACCCTCAAAAGCAACGGGTTATAAATATTTATTACAAAAGCGACGGTTTGGCCGGAAATGAAGGATCGTTATTCGACGCCATGATCGTTGATAAACAAGGCAATATGTGGATGTCGTTTTTAGGGGGCGTGACGCGTTACTTCCCAAAAATTGATTTTGAAAATAGACAATCCGTCCCGGTGTACATCAAAAAATTTTCCGCCAATAACATCACCTATTCCGTTGATCAACCCATTGAATTGAGTTATGATGACCGCAATGTGGACATCCATTTTATCGGGATTCTATTTCGTAATGAAGAATCGCTGCAATTTCAATATCAACTGGAGGGGTTTGACAATACATGGAGTGTGCCGGCTTCGGCCCGACAGGTACGTTACACTAATCTTGATCACGGCCGATATACCTTTCGTTGCAGTACTGTCGTTGCTAATAGTTCGAGTTCGCACGGCATTTTAGAATTAACATTCTCTATCCGGCCTCCATTTTGGAAACAATGGTGGTTTTTTATATTGATGCCGACGCTCATGTTTGGTCTTGGATATATAGTTTATCAAAACCGAATCCGGGTTATTAAGAAACGCAATACCGATCTGGAAGACCGTATCCATATTCGCACTCAGGAAGTTAAAAAGCAAAACGAAGAAATAAACAAACAACGCGAGATACTGGAGCAACAAAAACAAAAATTAGAAAATACGATACGGGAACTTACCAAGACTCAGACCGACCTTATTCACTCAAAAAAAATGACTTCCTTAGTACAGATCGTTGCCGGGATAGCCCACGAGATGAACAACCCGCTTGCGAATATCTACGGCAATGCTACTCATTTTAAGGAGTATGTGGTTAGCCTGAAACAATTACTCGCAGCAATTGATTCGGAGATATTGAACAATACTTTTCGTACATCTGAAGAATTTGCGGAAAAAAAAGCAGAGATTGAACGGCTAAAGGCCTCTATGGATTACGAATATGTACTTCGTGATATTCACAATATTCTGGTAAGTTTCGAGAAAAGTTCAAATCGCATGATGCAAATCGTCAAGGATCTTAGAAAATTCTCGCGTCTCGACGAATCCGAGACCAAGGAAATCAATATAAATGATAACCTCGGGAATATTGTCGAACTTTTCATGAATCAGTATCGCTTCAGCATAAAGATAGCTAAGAACTTTGCTCCTTTGCCCCCAATCCTATGTTATCCACAAGAACTCAGCCAGGCATTCATGCAGATCATGCTCAATGCCGCTCAGGCCATACTGGAATATCAGGAATATGCCCTGCGGGAAATTAGGAATGAAGATTCAGTTCTTGAGCTCGACGTAGACCGGGGCCATATTTGGATTGAAACGCGGGTGATCCAAACGGCTTCCATGAAAAATCTTGAACTGTCCTTGCAGGAAATTGACAGCGGCCTAAAAAAATCTTTTATCCAGATTAAAATAAGAGACGACGGTATTGGAATTGACGCCGCTATGCGCGACAGGATATTTGACCCTTTTTTTACGACACGCAAAATCGGTGAAGGAGTTGGACTAGGGCTGTCTGTTGCATACAGCATAATTGAAAAACATCAGGGAAAGATATTTTTCAGCAGCGAGCGTTTTGAGAGAACGGAATTTATTATCGAATTACCTATCCGAAACCATTTGTCCGAAGCATGACTACGACAAGAGAAAACATCTATTTCATTTCCGATGTACATTTAGGTACTTCCGACACCATGATAGAGCAAACCAAATACCGCATGCTCAAATCTTTTTTTGATCATATACAAAACGATGCGCGTGAATTGTACATTCTCGGCGATTATTTTGATTTTTGGTTTGAATACAAACATGCGATCCCCAAACAGTGCGTATCGGGCATACACTTGCTGATGCAACTGATAGATCACGGGGTTTCCGTTCACTATCTCAGCGGCAATCACGATCATTGGGTCCAGGAATTTTTTGAGAAAAACCTCGGCATAACGGTATACCCGGCATCCTGCACGGTGGAAGTACACGGAAAAAAAATATTCCTTTATCACGGCGACGGCATATCGGATCTGGACAAATCTTATCGAATTATGAAAGTTTTTCTTAGAAACAAATTGAACGTCCTGTTGTATCGATGGCTACATCCTGATCTTGGAATTCCTCTGGCAAATACTATGTCCAGCATAAGCAAGAATCAAGACCGGGATTACAAGAAGTATATTAATGATCCGAGTATCCATTCCTTTCTACAGAAAAAATTCAGCGAAGGCTTTGACATTATTATCATGGGTCATCATCATCAGCCGAAAGAAGAACTCTTCGAAGAAAAAAAATATATTAACTTAGGTGACTGGATACATCATTTTACCTACGGCGAATGGTCGCATAACACGGTGTTACTAAAAAAATGGGCAGAGCATGAAATACTTTAAAATTTTTATGGCGGGGGCAATCCTATTCTGCGCTTCCGAAAGAGGAGCCTCACAATCATTACCCAATTCAGCTTCAAAACAATATTATCACGTTTTACAAAATTGGTTGCGAGACAGTGTAAAAGTAAAAAGTCAACTTGAATCATTTGTTACTACTCCATTGGACGACCTATTTGATTGGAATGAAATTACGCGGCGGGCCTTTGCAGAAAATTGGGTAAATTTATCCGGTTCATGGCAAAAACGGTATACTCAAGCGGTGCGAAAACGCATGATGAAAACTTCCGCATCCCGTTTACCTGAATTACGCGCGTACCTCTATGAAAAAAATATTCGATGGGAGGAGGAATCGATTAATAAAGACAAAGCAAAAACAGGTTTTCACATCGTTCGAGATAACGCCATTGAAAAAATCAGCCTTCGATTGCTGTTCTCCGGAGAAACATGGAAAGTGTACGACGTACGAACGGAAAACTTCCGACTGATCAGAGATGTATTGAGCGCATTCGATGATCTGATCTCAAATGGCTTCAGCCACGAATACGTCGAAGCCGTATTAGTAAATGATACTGCGTTTACGATTGATAACTTTAATGCTAATGAAGACGGAGATTACCCGAAACTGTGGGGATGGCGAAAAAAAGACGACGATTATATACGCGCGAACAAGAGGCTTTATTTTATTCAAAAAGAAAACGAGGACGCGTTTTTATCTTCGGAGGCGAGCGACGCTTCTGTTGCGCTGGTCAAGCCATTCAGCTACCATATAAAGGAATACCCGTATTTGTCCTGGCGGTGGCGATTAAGAGAATTTACTGCGGGCCGGGAAGCCGATCGTTTTCAAACGCAGATAACTGAAGTGGTGGTCATCTTCTATCAAAATTGGCTCGGCGTACCCGTCACACTCCACTATGTCTGGGATCCCACGGCGTCTTCGTGTGCGACCATCAGGAAAGAGGGTTTCATGTTTGATTCTTATGCAAAGGTCATTCGCACTGAATCCTCTCCGTCCGATGAATGGTTTATTGAAAACGTGAACCCTTTTGAGGACTACGGGAGAATTTTTGGAGAAGATCCACCGGAACAAATTATCGGTATATATCTTAGTACAGAATCCGATTCGGGTAAAGCCGTATCAAAGATAGATTTTGACGATTTTGTAGTTAGAAAAGCAGCAAATCTGCCATCCTGTTCGAAATAATGCGATTTTTTTAGTCTGCCGTACTCTCCCGTATTTTAATGAAATTATTATTGCATATAAAATCCGCTTGACCTATATTGCACACCCTTGAAATAAGGAGTTAACTATAACGCGTCATGCACAGACGCATCACTAACACCCGGTTATTCGGGATCATAGAAAAGGAGTTTTGCGGAGATAATGTGCGGCTTGTTCCTCGTGAATGGGTTGAAATCACTGCAAAGAAATAATTAAATGTCAGAAACTAAAACCTTAAACCTCAAACGCGATTACGGCAAAAAAGTCATTCCCCTCGCCCAATTTAAAGAAATGAACGGGGATTATGACGAAACCGAATTTAACAATTACAAATCCCTTTACGAAAAGACCTTAACTACGATTTCTCAGGGTGAAATTGTTAAAGGAAAAATTCTCGCTATCAGTGAAAAAGAAGTCAAAGTTGATATCGGA
>JAEUSJ010000018.1:25082-28226 GCA_016788215.1 bacterium
ACTACGATTTCTCAGGGTGAAATTGTTAAAGGAAAAATTCTCGCTATCAGTGAAAAAGAAGTCAAAGTTGATATCGGATTCAAAAGCGAAGGTATCATTCCCACAGCGGAATTTGGCACCAATCTGGAAAAATTCAAGATCGGCGATGACATTGAAGTATTCTTGGATAATATTGAAGATAAAGAAGGTCAGATCATTCTCTCGCACAAAAAAGCGGATTTCATGCGCGTATGGGAGAGAATTACCAAAATGCATGAGACCGGCGAAGTGGTCAGCGGAACGATCACGAAACGTATCAAAGGCGGCATGGTGGTCAATGTGTTAGGAATCGACTGCTTCCTCCCCGGTTCACAAATCGATGTCAAACCGATTCGTGATTTTGACGCATACGTCAATCGTGAAATGCAATTTAAAGTTGTAAAATTGAACAATCTCCGTAAGAATGTTGTCGTCAGCAGCCGCGCACTGATCGAAGAATCTACTAAAGGCCAGCGCGAACGTATTCTTACCGAGCTTCAAAAAGGCCAGATACTGGACGGCACTGTTAAGAATATCACGGATTTCGGCGCCTTCATCGATCTGGGCGGCGTAGACGGACTTCTGCATATCACCGATATGTCATGGGGCCGTGTCAAACATCCTTCCGAGATCGTCAAGCTGGACGAAAAAGTGAAGGTCATGGTCATTGATTTCAATGAGCAAAAAGACCGTATCTCCTTAGGCATGAAACAGATGCAGGCAGAACCGTGGGTCGAAGCTGCTAAAAAATATCCCGTGAATACATTGGTTAAGGGCAAGATTGTTTCCATCACGGATTACGGCGCCTTTATTGAACTCGAAAAGGGAATCGAAGGGTTGATCCACATATCAGAAATGTCATGGAATCAAACGATCAAACACCCTTCGCAGGTATTCAATATTGGCGACGAAATCGAAGCGGAAGTAGTCAGTATTGTTGCTGAGGAACGTAAAGTTTCCTTGTCAATCAAGAAATTACAGAATGATCCTTGGGAAAATGTCGAATCGAAATATCCTCTCGGCAGCAAACATCTTGGAAAAGTTCGGAACTTGACCAACTTCGGCGTGTTTGTTGAACTCGAACCCGGCATTGACGGACTGGTTCATATTTCAGATCTTTCATGGACACGTAAAGTTCGTAACCCGAATGAAATCGTAAAAAAAGGCGATGATATTGAAGTCGTGATCATGGGTATTGACAAAGAGAATCGCCGCATTTCGATGAGCCACAAACATATAGGCGAAAACCCATGGGACGGCTTTATTGAAGCTTATTCACCCGGAACAGAAACAACCGGAAAGGTAAGCCGCACGATCGAAAAAGGTTTGATTGTTGAATTGCCGTTAGGCGTCGAAGGATTTATTCCTTCTTCTCACCTGCCGAAATCCGATAAGAAAGATTCTTTTTCGGAAGGCGTAGAGTTAAATCTTGTGGTTATCGAATTTGATAAAGATAACAAGAAAATCGTTCTGTCGTCCACTGAATTTGAAAAAGCCAAAGAAGCTAAATTAGTCGAGGAATACAATGCCCGCCAGCAAGCCGGGGCTGAAGAAACCAAGAACTAATTAAGACATTATTTATTGAAAAAGGGTTGAATGGTTTCTAAGCCGTTCAACCCTTTTTGTTTTAGTCGATTTTGAAAACCCAATTACACATGGAACATGAACTGTTGAAATTTGAAACGGAATGCTGGGACCACCACCACCACCGCGTGGCGGGAACTGACGAGGCCGGGCGCGGACCCTTAGCTGGCCCGGTTGTTGCCGCCGCAGTGATATTCGAGAAAGATTTTATCATTGAAGGCGTTACGGATTCCAAACAATTGAATGAAGTACAGCGCGAGACGTTTTTTGAGGTGATCCAAAAAAAGGCGCTGGCATTTCATATCGCCATTATAGATCATGAGCAGATCGACAAGATCAACATATTACAGGCTTCGCTGAAAGGCATGCGCGAGTGCATCGAGTCCATGCCGATCAAAGCGGACTACATTCTCATCGACGGTAACGCCGATGCGTTTCCCAAAAATCATTTTTACGGGACGCGCCAAAAGGCGATTGTGAAAGGCGATTCCAAGAGTTTTTCTATTGCGTCTGCATCTATATTGGCTAAAGTGACACGCGACCGGCTTATGGTGGAGTACGATAAGATATTTCCGCTGTACCAATTCGCAAAACACAAAGGCTATCCGACGCCGGATCACATCGACGCCATCCGAAAGCACGGACTTTCAACGATACACCGGAAAACTTTTTGCGCGGGAATTTTGCATGAACAGCTTGGTCTTGGATTTTAAGAAAAACGAAAGAATTGGATAGTCTATTCTGCTGGCAGAAGCTATACGGATATCTTCTTTAGAAATTTCCTTAAGGCAAGATTAAATTCTTGAGGTTTTTCCATCATCGGCATGTGACCGCATCCTTCAAAAACTTCAAAAGTGGACAGTTTAGATGCTTCTGCCATTCGTACCGACTTTTCAACCGGTATTAACACATCATCTTTCCCTGCCGCAATAAACATCGGAACAGATAATTTTCCGAGCATCTCAAATTGATCTTTTCGTGTTGCCATCGCCTTTAGCGCTGATGTAACTCCCTGACTTGTGGCCTCTTTCATAATCATTTTTAATTTCTCAGGCAAATCGGAGTTGCCTTTATTATGTGACGGTGATAACAATTTCGTACCCATCATCTCTATGATAAAATCAAAACCTTCCTTATCAACCCGTTCTGCGTTCTTCAAGCGGCCGGCTTTTGCTTCCTCAGAATCCGCACCTGCCTGAGAACAGATCAACCCAAGCCCTAGCAGCCGATTCTCGTGTTGAGAGGCAAACGCCAAAGAAATATAACCGCCCATCGAATGCCCGAGAACCATTGCTTTTTTAATTTTTCTTTCATCAAGCAATGTAGCGATTTGGTCCGAATAAACTTCCATTGACAGTCCGTTTTCATAGCCTGATTGCCCGAACCCGGGTAAATCCGGCGCCAATATTCTATATGAATCCGACAAGACCAATTGGTTTTCCCAAGTTCTACGGTTTAGCGGATAACCATGAATGAATACTACCGGAAGTCCTGAACCGATTTCATGTACAAACAAGTCTTACCTCGTTATCTTTGTATACT
>JAEUSJ010000190.1:0-3255 GCA_016788215.1 bacterium
GATCGCCATGATACCCGCAGGGACAAGGATTCATCGCGCAGGCCAACATAAAGTTCGCCGGATACGTCAGCGAAACTTCCGCCCGGCTGATTGTCACTTTCCCGTCTTCCAGCGGCTGGCGCATGACCTCCAGAACATTTTTTTTGAATTCCGGCAGTTCATCCAAAAACAAAACGCCGTGATGCGCGAGACTGACCTCGCCCGGTTTTGGAATATGTCCGCCGCCGATCAGCCCGGCATCGGAAATCGTATGATGCGGTGAGCGGTAAGGGCGCGTCGTGATCAAAGCTTCGTTTTTTCCTAAAAGCCCCGCTACTGAGTGAATCTTTGTAGTTTCGAGAGATTCTTCCAAAGTCAGGTTGGGTAATATCGTCGGCAATCGTTTGGCCAGCATGGTTTTCCCGCTGCCGGGAGGGCCGATCATGATAATATTGTGCCCGCCGGCCGCCGCGATCTCCAGCGCGCGTTTGGCATGTTCCTGCCCCTTTACATCGAGAAAATCTATCACGTGCCGGTGATTGGATTCAAACAGGGCATTAACGTCTACTTTGGTCGGAGCAATATGCAGTTCGCCATTTAATAACGCAACCGCTTCCTGAAGAGAGCGAACGCCATATACATCTAGCCCGCTGGTCATGGCGGCTTCGCCGGCGTTTTCTGCGGGCAGGATCATACCCCGCAATTTTTCAGACTGTGCCTTCACCGAAATAGACAAAGCGCCTGTTATTGGCCTTAAACTCCCGTCCAGACTGAGTTCGCCCAATATCACAAATCCGTCGAGCATATCGCTTTGAACCTGACCGCTTGCGGAAAGTATACCGATGGCAATCGGCAGATCGAATGCGGAGCCTTCTTTGCGAATATCCGCCGGAGCTAAATTAATCGTGATCCGCTTCAGAGGAAATTGGAATCCGGAATTCTTGATCGCCGCGTTAACGCGTTCCTTGCTTTCTTTCACCGCGCCGTCGGGAAGGCCGACGGTAATAAAATAAGGCGCAGCGCCTTCCAGATGTGTTTCTACCTCGACGAGGTATGCATCGATACCGAATGTGGTCGCACTTAAAACTTGTGATAGCATAATATTTCTTTGAACCGAAGGACGCAGAAAGCGGAAAGTAAATTTCTAAACGCTACGTCCATCCCTGTTATTCTTTGCGTCTTTGCGTCTTCGCGCACTTTGCGGTTAATGGTTTATATTGGCTACTAAAAAGGAACAGATATTTCTTTCAATGACTGATTGATATCTGCGTTTTTTACATATCGCTGATACGCTCTTTCAAAAAGAACCGAATGGCAATAAAACTTCCGATGAAACCGAGCAGGATTCCAAAGCCAAGCACGACCAAAAAAATTTCGTATTGCACGGTGACGCTCGATAAAACGTACCGTTGCACGGCGCGAATGAGACCATAAGATATACCCACAGCCAATGCGCTGCCCAAAACACCTTGAATAATACCTTCCATAAGAAACGGCCCCGCGATGAAGGCATTTGTCGCGCCGACCAATTTCATCGTCTTAATAAGATCGCGATTGGAATAAATACTCAGTTTGATGGTGTTGGATACCAGCAGAATGGCCGCCAGCGCGGCAATACATCCCAGTCCCAAACTGATATAATGGTAGGTTTCAATTTTTTCATCCAGAACCTGCAGCAGTTCTTTTTGATAACTCACCTCTTCGATTCCGTCGATATTTTCCAACTGCTGCGCGACGGATGCGGCGCTTTTCATATTTCGAAATTCCGGACGCAAACGGATCTTAAACGAAGCGGGCAGAGGATTGCTCTCGACCAGATCGAATATATCATCCTCGCCCATGATTCTTTTCAGAATCCCGGCCGCCTCGGCTTTGGAAATAAAATGCGTCGAATCTACGCCGTCGATCTGAACAATGACCTGTTGAATTTTTTTTGATGATTCGACGTCCAGCGATTTGTCAAGAAATGCTTCGAGTTCAACCCTGCTTCGGATATCTTCGATGACGCGCGAAATATTGGACGTGATGATCAGAAAAAAACTGAGAAGGCTTAGCGCAATACAAATGATCGTGATCGCAACAAAACTCGACAGCGTAGCCTTTCGCAGCCCGCTGAAACCTTCTTTAATGATATATCCGAAACTCAAGCTTATTCCTCAATCAAATAACGCTGTAATTTAACTTATTTCCAGGCACCAGTCAATATTATGATCAATCTTCCGGATAATTAAGAATCGGAATCTTTTTTAGGAGGCGTATTTAATACCTTGTAAAAAAAATATCCCGTAAACGAAATCACCGTACTCATGGTCACTATCATCATGATCAAAGCTGAAGTTTTCATGTTGTTCTCCCGTTAGCGTGGCGTCGCCGGTATGCGAGGTAGACTGCTACGCATAAACCTGCAAACACCGCTGTTAATAATACTCGCGCAAAGCTGATATACATTAGCCGCGTTTCCAAGGCCTCTTTCGCAGCCATATCTGTCGCCGCCGCAATCTGTTCACGCAATCCGCTGTTGAAAAGCTGTCGAATAATAGACCCGTTGTCCAAGGGCCAGCCGTTGCCGCCGGTGAAACTTGAGATCGCCGCAGTCCAATCGCCGCCGTGCGGAGAAAAGATGGAGCCGACAAACACCATCAGCAGGAACAGAGGAGTGATCCATTTAATAACAAATTTGTAGAAATCGGGTACTTTCATGTCCGCGCCGTCCGTAATTTCTTTCCAGCCTTTGTCCATACCAAAAACCCATGCAAAGAGAATAGATTCAGCAAGCGCAAAAACGACTAGAGAAACCGTTCCTGCCCAATAATCGTACTCGTCAAAAACGCCATAGTTATAAAAAAACACCGTCGGCAAGCCGAGGATCAGGACGACCAGCCCAAATGACCATGCGGCTTTTTCACGGCCCCACTGAAATTCATCGCGCATAAATCCCATCCATGGCGTACCCATGGCAAGCGAGGAGGTGATGCCTGCAAAAAATAAAAGGCCAAACCAGAACACCCCGGCCATCGTCGCCAAAAAAGGTCCCCAGTTTTCAAAAAGAAACGGCATGGTTTGAAACGCCATTCCAAATCCCGCATTTTCTTTTACCCAGTCCAGTCCGAGATATCCGGCCGCGATAGGAATTACAATCAAACTTCCCAAACATACTTCTACAAATTCATTCATCCATCCCGCGCTCATGGCATTCAATGCAACGTCGTCTTTCGATTTCATATATGCCGCATAACAATGAATCGTTCCCATACCCACCGACAAAGTAAAGAAAAT
>JAEUSJ010000190.1:3354-5704 GCA_016788215.1 bacterium
CGCAACGTCGTCTTTCGATTTCATATATGCCGCATAACAATGAATCGTTCCCATACCCACCGACAAAGTAAAGAAAATCTGCCCGGCCGCCGCAAGCCAAACTTTGGGGTTGCCGAGAGAATCAAACTGCGGATCCCATAAATAATTGATGCCGGCCCAGGCGCTCGCATCCGGATGTTCGGGTGATGCTCCGGACGTGCCAAGCGTGACGCCTCTGATCGCAAGAAAAAATCCGAACATAATCAACAGAGGCATTCCTATCTTAGCGGTTTTTTCCACGCCGCCGCTGAGGCCGCGAGAAAGTATCCATGTATTGAGCAACAGGCATAGAACATAGAAAATAACTGCTTCATACGGAATACCGCTATGCGTACTGCTCACGTCAAGATATTCGACAAAGAATTGCGCAACTTGTGTTTGTGATAACCCGTCGAACGTGCGCGCCAATGAATGGTACACATAGGACATCGTCCATGATTCGATGTAACAATAATAGGCTGCGACGGCAAGATTCGTCCAAATACCGAAGACGCCGAAATATTTGAATAACCTTCCCTTGGCCATGCTGTCGAGAATATACGGCGTGGAATGATTATTCGACTTTCCGCCGAATCGCCCCATCGACCATTCGATCCATAACAACGGAATACCCATCAGCAGAAACGATACTAAGTACGGTATGATAAACGCACCGCCTCCGTTATTAACTGCCTGAACTGGAAATCGAAGAAAATTTCCAAGTCCGACGGCGTTACCCGCCATCGCCAGAATTAGCCCTACACGCGAACCCCATGCTTCTTTGTTGGTACTCATGCGTTCATTTCTTTTAGTTGATGTTTTCGTTATTTAATTCTTTGGCCTTTTGATAAATCGAGCTTTGAGCGTATCAAATGAACTGATCAAAATTTTATTGGACGGTTTCCGGCTTCGAGAATAAATGTATTTTTTGCCGGAGAAGTTCGAGAACATGTGATCACAGATTAAGTGATTCAGATAAGATTGTTGGATTGTGCACAAAAGATGATACATCAATCGCAGGCATATTATTATAGTTAAGGCATTCTAAAAAGTCAATCCACATTTTGGGTTAATATCTAAAAGCGTGTGCCGTTTTTTTAGAGGCCATCCTGCCAGTTTCAAGTTTATTCGTTGACAAACGCTCAATCATTCTTTAATATGGAGAAATACCAATTCGAAGATGGGGGCCTTCATGAAAAAATCTGTTTATGCCATGCTTGTTCTGCTGTTTATACTTAACGCCATTCCGCTATTTCCTCATACGCCGAAACCCTCGCTTAGTTACACGGTGGACATTACAAAATTTGACGAAGATTCTTTTTTTGTAAAACTCGATGTAAGAAATTTTGATAAGGACACCGCGGTATTTCAATTTGCCGTCACTGCGCCCGGAACGTATTCGATACTCGATGCAGGGCGATTCGTCGGGAGTTTTAAAGCAATGGATACGTCCGAAAATCCTTTAATGATCGTCCGCGCCGGCGTTAATCAATTTTTGATATATCCGGCGCGTCAACTTTCACGCGTTACGTACCGTGTTGACGATACGTTCGATTCGCCGTTACCGGACAATCCCGTTGCGCCGATGAGCGGCACCAATATCGAACGAACCAATGCCGTTGTTAACGGACAAATGGTTTTCGGGTTTTTTCACGGCAGGCAGTCCGATCCAATTTCCGTCAAATTTATTTACCCGGAAACCTGGCGTACCGGCACGGCGCTGCGGGAAACGAATGGCGAATACGCCGCGTCCTCATTTGATGAACTGGCGGATTCCCCTTTCCTGTTCGGTGATATCAGCCGCTCAACGATCGTTATGGGAAAAACGAACATTGACATTTACGCCTTTTCTGAAAGTCAGAAGTTCAATGCGGAATTTGTTGCGGCGCGCTTACACAACGTACTTGGCGCGGCCGACCTGTTTCTCAGCGGTTTACCCGTTGATCGATACGTTTTTCTTTTTCACTTTCGTGAATATACCGGTCCGGTTTACGGCGCGTGGGAACACAATTATTCTTCCTTTTACGTTATCCCGGAATGGAACGAGTCCTACATTTCCCAAACGATCACCAGCATGTCCGCGCATGAATTTTTTCATATCGTGATCCCGCTGAATATTCACAGCGAACTCATCGTGCCGTTCAATTTTGAGAAAGCCGTTCCGTCACAGCACTTATGGTTTTACGAAGGCGTGACGGAATGGGCCAGCGACCTGATGCAGGTTCGCTTCGGCACGATGAGCGACACGGAACTGATGAATCAGATAACGGAAAAAATGCGCCGTATTGATTATTATGATAATTCCGTCAGCCTGGTCGATATGAGTTTGGGT
>JAEUSJ010000191.1 GCA_016788215.1 bacterium
GAACGCATAGATTAGAAGGCATTGGCGCAGGATTCATTCCGGCCATATGCCGGCTGGATCTGGCGGATGAAATAATGTCCGTTTCCGATGAAGACGCCATGGAAACGGCGCGAAAACTGGCAAGACTGGAAGGCATATTCGGTGGAACCACCTCCGGCGCCAATGTGTGGGCCGCTATTCAAAGAGCGCGGATTTTAGGAACAGGAAAAAAAATTGTGACCGTTATTGTCGATTCCGGATTAAAATATCTTAACGGCGATTTGTACCATCATTGATTCACAGAAAAGAACGACAAGGACATTAAAGGTTTAAAAATTAACCAACGTCTGAAGGATGATTATTTTGTTCATAAACCTATTGGGAAATTGAAACCTCTGACCGTCGAAGTTAAAACCAAAAAGGCACTGAAGGACATCTGCGAATTAATAAGCTATAAGAACAATTAAACTTGTATTATTCACGACTGCGATTCGCTATAGATACTGAATCGCTCTCAAGCATAACCTGACATGATATTTGAACATCACGATCTTCCGGCCAGTCTCGGCGAACATATAGAAGCTATAATCTATTTCAAAGACTTCATCCCCGAACACACCATTGAGCGCGTTGTTCCCACCGGCCATATTTTTCTTATTTTTGAATTTGATAACATAACCCGAATGACTTTTGATAACGCTTCATTGAAACCGCTGAAACACTATTCAAAGGTTTGGATCTCGGGCATGCATCGTAATTTCATTTCAATTTCTGTCCATGAGTTATCGGAAATGCTTGTTATCCAGTTCAAACCTGCCGGATCATATCCTTTTTTGCATGTTCCCGTTCAGGACCTCAATGAAAAGATCGTCGCAGCAGAAAAAATTCTCGGGCAGGAAATACTTGATCTCAGAAATGACCTTCTTAGGGCAAAGAATTCCAAAACGAAGTTTGGCAAGATCGAGAAATGGCTGATGAATAGGCTGGATCCGAAAAAAATTCCGTCAAAAGCTCTCGTTAATCTTATAGACCGTCTTCAAAAGGACCCGGTATCCAATCTCAAAACTATCATTAAGACCTACCCGTACACCCAAAAACAATTGATCCAGCATTTCAAAAAACATGTTGGTCTGACCCCCAAATATTATCATCGGATCGTGAGATTCAATGAAATACTGCACAATATCCACACCCAAGATGCGGTTTCAGGAGCTGATCTAGCTTACAGCTGCGGCTATTCCGACCAATCTCATTTTATCAAGGAATTCTGCCTTTTCTCAGGCTTCAATCCCCGGGAATTTGTCAAAAAAGCGTTCCCTAAAGACGAAAAAAATTTTTTTCCGCTGGTCAGAAAAGGTTAATTTTTTACAATCCCGGCGCACAAATAAGCATTACATTCATAGATTAACTTAACAAAGGAGAAACTATGGATTTTGCAGCGGCCCTACAAAACCTCAATTGGCTTGCCGTCCTTGGCGCAGCTTTATCGACCTTCCTGGTCGGTGGATTGTGGTACTCGGTTTTTGAAAAAAGCTGGATGGATGCGAATAATTTTACAACTGAGGACCTGAAAAAAAGGAATATGCCGATGGTATTCGGGATGTCCCTTTTCCTGGCTTTTGTTATGGCTCTCAACCTTGCTCTGTTCATCGGCAAACAAGACGCCGCTTTCGGCGCTACCGCAGGGTTCGTAACCGGATTCGGTTGGATCACACTTGCAATAGGTATCATCTCTCTTTTTGAGAACAGGCCTCTGATGTATGTATTGATCAACGGAGGCTATATAATCGTATCATTCACACTCATGGGGGCCATTATTGGCGCCTGGAAATAAACGAGGCCAGCATGGAAAAGGGATTATTAAAAGCAACCGGCAAGGATCTTGAACACTGGATCAAAGTGGTTAAGAAATCCAATATCGAAAAGCATAAGGAGATCATAAACTTCTTAAAGATCGGACACGGTATGACTTATGGGTTCGCCAATTTTGTTGCCTTAAAGGCAAGAAAATCCGACGCCGGTTCTGTCGCGCAGGAGGACCTTCTTAGCGCCCAATACAAAGGAAAGGAAGATCTAAAGCCGATCTACGATAAACTCATTTCTGTAATTGCAAAATTCGGAAACGATATCACAATCACCCCCAAAAAAGACAGCGTAAGTATTATCAGGAAAAAACAGTTTGCCCTGATAAAGCCGGCAACAATAACCCGAGTCGATCTTGGCTTAAAAATAAAAGATAAAGCAGCCAAAGGAAGGCTTGAAAATTCCGGACCTTTTGGTTCCATGTGTTCACATAGAGTACAGCTAATATCCGTAAAAGAAGTGGATAGTGAACTATTGGCCTGGCTGAAAGAAGCGTACGAAGGAGCTAAATAAATACGGCGCGTTCTTAAATTCATTTTAATAACATGACAATTCATAATAATTGTGTTGCATTGAAATAGCACTAATCAACCGGCCATGAAAATCAAAACAATAATGAAATATACTTTTTTAATCTTAGCGACATTATTAACAAACCTGACTTTGGGACAATCAAATAAGTTAGAGAAAGACCCTTTGAACTCAAATCCCAATTACGAAAAAGCATTAGCAGACAGCTTAGGTGGTGATGATTACGGAATGAAAAGCTACTTTTTTGTAATACTGAAAACAGGGACAAATAAAACAACGGACAAGGAACTGATAAGCGAGAGTTTCAGAGGACATATGGATAACATTAACCGATTGATTAAAAAAGGAAAGCTTATTGTAGCCGGACCTTTTGAGAAAAATGACAGCAGTTACAGAGGAATTTTCATTCTGAACAATATCAAATCAATAGAAGAAGCAAAAGAATTATTGCAAACCGACCTTGCCGTAAAAAACGGATTATTAGATTATGAGATTTTCACTTGGTACGGTTCGGCCGCACTTCCCGAATATTTACCATTTTCCGACAAAATTTGGAAATCGAATCCTTAATTAAAAACTAAAACATTCAATAACTTAATTCGGACCATTTTATGAACAAAACATTGTTTTTTTTATTCCTTACAGTCTCCATTAATGCTTTTGGACAATTTAAAGCAGACAGTACTTATAAACCATTTAATGTCGCAATTTTGTTATATGATGGGGTTGAACTTTTAGATTTTGCCGGACCGGGAGAGGTATTTCAACAAGCTGACTTTAATAACAGGGAAGCATTTAATGTTTTTACTGTTGGTGTAGATTCAAACAAAATTATCAGTCAAAATTTCCTACATATTACCACGCAATATATAATTGATGATTGCCCCCTTCCGGATATATTAATTATCCCTGGTGGCAATAATTTATCACTTGTAAGCAACGAAAGAATAATTGCATGGATATCAAAAGTAAATCGTAAGGCAGAATACGTTTTATCGGTTTGTAATGGACTAAACCTACTTGCCAAAACAGGTGATTTAGACGGAATGACGGTAACCAGTCATTATGGTGCGATTGAAAACCTCATTAAAAACTACCCAAAAATTAATATAGTTACTGGTAAACGTTTTGTTGATAATGGCAGAATTATTACTACAGAAGGAGTTTCTGCTGGGATTGATGGCTCTTTATATCTTCTGTCTAAAATGTTTAATATGGAAGTGGCTAATGATGTTGCTAAAATAATGATGTACAGCTGGAAACCCGAAACGCTAGATTATCTCGTTACTCAATAAGAAAATACTGTGCAGACATGGCAATCGAAAGAAAATCGAGTAAATGATAGAACCATGGCTTTGGGCGCTTCGCATAACATGCCGCTTACACGCCAGCGAAAGCATTAATCTCAACCTTATTGGAGGAAATAGCTATGAATTCTAATCAAGGTTCCCGTTTTTTCATTCTCGGCGGAATCAGCGGAATAGTGGGAACGCTATGCTACGTGATCGCCATAGCAATACCCATGAGCCATGTTGGCACTTATATTTTTGCCATGAGCTGGCCTATTTTATCCATTGTTTTTGTATTTTCTCTTTTTCGGTATATTGCACTTGACAGTCAAAGTGCGGCAAACCAATTAGCCTTTGTATTCTCTTGTCTTGCCTTTGTGATTGTCGCTGTAATGATGTCTTCGCAACTTGCAGTGAAAGCCGGTGTTCTGGAATACATTGAAAGCTCGACGGCAAGTGAACAGGAGTTGCTCAAACTGATGCGGCGGGTGATCAGGCTGGTTGACATGGGCATGGACGTTGCTTGGGATCTGTTCATTGGCGCGTCGCTTATTTTTCTTTCAATTGCGTTAAAGGGACATCGTGATTTTGGACTAAGGTGGACAATCCCTGCCGCATTGCTCGGTTTGGTACTTATGATCCTTAATTTTGCAACATTCCCTTGGCCGCCGGATACGAAAGGTCTGATTGATGTAGGCCCCGCAGTAGGTTTATATATCATTGGCTTAAGTGTCAGACTGGTTTTTTTAGGAAAGCGAATGGGACGTGTACCGCTCAACGCAGCGCCGGAGAAATAAAGATCGAATGAGTTGCACTGTGCTAAGACACTCACTTCCGCACAGCGGAAGCATTTGGAGACAAACAATTTAGTTAACATGCGAACCGTTATACAAAAGCAATAATCATATTCATCAAATAAAAAAACTCTCATGACGCCCAAACAAACCGTTCAAAAATGGGTTGACGCATTCAATCGCGTCGACCTTGATGCGCTAATGGAATTATACGCCGACGATGCAGTCAATCATCAAGTCGTCTTCGACCCGCTGCGTGGAAAAGAAACTATCCGGAAGATGTTCGCGGGTGAATTTTCCAAAGCCAAAATGGTCTGCATCGTGGAACAGATCTTCGAAGATGGCGAATGGGCGATACTGGAATGGAAAGATCCGCTGGGTCTGCGCGGCTGCGGGTTTTTTCACATTGTCAACGATATGATCGTTTTTCAAAGAGGATATTGGGATCAACTGTCCTTCCTGCGTCAGCATAAACTTCCTCTGCCGACAGAATGAATTACCACGGAGACACGAAGATTACAGAAAATCGCTGAGTTAATATTCTCTGTGCGCTCTGTGGCTCCGTGGTTCGCATTTCAAAAAAACCATTGGAAAAAACATTAAAATCGCTTAGGTTTTGGTTACGGATTTATGACGTATTCCTTTTTTTCCTTTCCATCGTACTGTGTTCCTGCACCAAACATTATTTAAAGGATCTTCCATGAAACACCTTTGCATTGTATTCCTCTTTTGCATTTCCAGCCTGACGGCGCAGGATAAATCCATGCTGACGCTGGAACGCATTTACGGTTCGGATGAATTCAAACCGAAGTTCTTCGGCCATTCCAAATGGCTTAAGGACGGGAGCGGTTATGCAACCCTTGAACCTTCGGCATCCTCCGCGGGCGGGAGAGACATCGTGACCTACGATGCCGAAAAAGGCACGCGGGATATTCTGCTCAGTTCGTCCCGGCTCATACCCGAAGGGCAGTCTACAGCACTGTCGATCTACAATTACTTGTGGTCGCCGGACGATAAACGTATCCTGATCTTTACAAATACGCAAAAAGTTTGGCGGCTCCATACACGCGGCGATTATTGGACGCTCGATCTTGCGAGCGGCAAACTGCGTCAACTTGGCGGCGATGCCAAACCTTCCACGCTCATGTTTGCAAAGTTCTCCCCCGACGGAAATAAAGTTGCCTATGTGCGCGAAAACAATTTGTACTCGGAAGATGTGGTAACCGGCAAGATCAC
>JAEUSJ010000192.1 GCA_016788215.1 bacterium
TAGATTGAAATTAAATTCGATCCCCTGCATCCTTGCGCGATTGAGATTAAGAACCTTATACAAGTTGCCTGAAACCAGTTTATAGGCAATGAGATTCTTGTACTCATTGTAGAAATAGGAAATGTCATATGCCGTATATTCTGTGAAGCGGAATTTTGTGCCAAGTTCAAACGAAACAAACAGCTTTTCCGACTTTAAGTTAGGATCCTGAATGAAATTGATCCCTCCGCCGGATTCATATTTGATATACCGTTCGGCCACGGAAGGATTTCGGTACGCCTGCGCCAAGAGGGTTCTGACTGACCAATCTTCAGTAATAGAATACACCATCGATATTTTTGGACTGAAATTACCTTCGGAATAATCGCCAAAGATTGTATTGTAATCATACCGAAGCCCGACCGTCGTAGTAAATTTTCGATTCAGTCGGATCTCATCCTGCACGTACCCGGCCACATTGACAGCCTTGTGTTTACCGTACAAAATGGTATCCGGTCGGGCATCCGTAAAATCATACTGGAAATCCGTACCGGCGATCAAATAATGGCTGTCACCTAAGTAATAATCCAGCTGGGAAACATTTCCGACACGGAATGTATTGATTGTCGTTTTAGGAATATCCTGGTACCCGGTGTTCACATTGGTACTGTCGTTTCCCGGGTTCTCATCAAATAAATATTCTGAACCGTTGTTGTAATAATAAAACCGGCTTGAATACTTGACGGAAGTGCTTGGAATGGCATAATAATAGAGATCGCTGCTGAATTCATGCCGGTTTTGACGATCGTCTTGCCTCCAGGGAGCCACAGAATAGGCCTTTATAAAGTTAAGCCATGTCGCAGGATATTCGTTGTGTATCCAATTGTAGTTAGCCGACAGCTGGATATTCCGGTTGTTTGAAAAATTATAAATCCCTTTGCCGTAAATATTATACATTTCAAATCCGGTAGATTCTCTGTGCCCGTCATTCGACTTGCGCCCGGCATCGACGAGGAATGAAAAATTATCAATTTTTCTGCTGTGAGAGAATTCCAACGTATTGTAGTCACCAACTTTGTTGTAGCCCGTATAGGACGGAGCGGGATTGTAAAAACCGTATTCCGCATGAACTTTGGTATAAGGCTTCAATACCGGTTTTTTCGTTATTACATTGATCACACCGCCCATGGCATTGGAGCCGTACAATGAAGAATACGCTCCTTTGACAACTTCCACGCGTTCGATGGAATTGGTCGGAACAAGATTCCATAGAGCTCCGCCCGATTCCGGACTGAGCGCCGGCCGGCCGTCGATCAGGAGAAGAACACGATTACCTACACCGGCTCCGGCAACCTCGGATGATCCTCGAATCGAAACAGCTTGTACATTGGAGCCGCTGGAACGCGTCATTTGCACGCTTGGCGCGGCTTCGATGACCTGATCGAATGTAGCGATTCCTTTATTCTTGATCTCATCTGCCGTGATAACTCCGACACTAGCGGGCGCCAAATTGGCCGTCTGCTCTCTTCGGGATGCCGTGATCACGATGTCTTCAGAAATAATAGCCGCTTCGGCCATCGGAATCTCAACAGAAGTAGCGCGATTGTACGTGACCGGGACACTCTCTACCAACTTCATGTCGTATCCGATGAACGTCGCCCGAAGTTTGTGCAGGCCGATAGGAACTTTGGTGATTTTAAATATTCCATTCTCGTCCGAGACATCGCCGAGTACGGTCCCAACCACCATAACGTTCACATAAGATAATGGCTCACTTGTTTTAGAATCGTATATTTTTCCGGTTATCTCTCCGAAGATTTTCTTGTTTCCATCGATCTCGTCATCAGAATACGTTGCAAAAGCAACTAGTTCCGCCGCCTGCGGATACAGATCCCATCCGCAATTTAAAGCGGCACAAACCGTTAACAAAAAAAGGTAAACTATGTTGCTTCTGTAATTCATTTCATCTCGCTTCAAATATAAAAAAAAGAGGTAACCCGTCATATCGGGTTACCTCCGTCTAATTTAAAACATATTAACCCACACGTTAAACCAGGTCGCCGCAAATTTATAATCAGCCCTGAAATTAATTTCAACATCGTCGCCTTTGAGAACCGTGATCGGAGCCGGCGCCGGATATCCTGGAACGCCAGTAAAAGTAAAACCATAACTCACGCTGTCCGGATGATCCCAATGTACGCCCAAAGTTGCTGTTTTCTTTCCTGAAGCGGATGAATAACTGCGGTTGGTGCGATAGCCTACTGCCACAGCAGAATAAGTACCGGGTTCTACTTCAATAGAATATTCATAAGTTGAGTCTGCCGGATCGATAGTCAAGATAACCGGCTCATTCGCATTATATGGCGCTCCTTGAGCAAATGTTCCGCCAGGACTTGCTGCCCACACTGAATCTCCGAATATAACGACTTCGACCACGCCGCTATCCGCAGACGAGACGGTGCCGCTTTGAGTCCATGTGTATAAATTTTTGAATGTGATCGTTCCGTGAATGGTTGCGGTATTTGGCTTGCTATCATCACAGCCTGTAAAGGCGAATATCGCCAGTGCTGTCCCCATTACAATAGACAGAAAGGTGTTTTTTGCTTTCATTTTTTCCCTCGTAAGGTTAATAAAAAAATTATTTACGCCTCTAATATAATACCAAAACTATTGGATAATATGACACTTATCATATTTTACGTTTTTGTTACAAATTTCTGACGGTCTACTTACAAATGGTCATTTTTTCCTTCTTTTCTTGATAGTTAAATCAAGTTTTCTAATAAACCCTTTTGCAATTGCTTCGTCTAATAATTACCTTTGATTGAAATTGGACTAACTATTGCTGCCAATGAACCGGAATGGATGATAAAGAACTCGTAGAATCATTTAAACATGGTTCGACCTACGAAAAGGACAAGGCCTTTAACCGGATCGTATCGTTATACCGGGAACGTTTATATGCCGTTATCCGCGGTTTCACAAATGATCATGACGATACGGACGATCTTTTACAGGAAACCTTTGTGAAAGCATTTGAACATTTACATAAATTCCGGGGTGAGAGTTCTCTCTATACCTGGTTATGCCGTATCGCAATTAACCAATCGATCTCTTTTCAGAGGAAAAAAAAGTTGAAAAATTTAGTTTCATTGGAAAATTTATCTATTCCGCTTAGATCGCGTCAGCAAGACCCGGAAGGGATACTCCAGGAAACCGAACTCAAGAATATGATTCGTGAGGCCGTGGACCAATTATCTGAAAAACAAAAAATCGTTTTTAATTTACGCTTTTATGATGAATTGAGTCACGCGGAAATTGCGCAGATCACGGGAAACTCCATCGGAACTATCAAAGCAAATTTTTTTCATGCGATCCACAAGGTTAAGCAGTTTATTGAAAAACGATACGGCCATGTCCAGAAAATGAAACGACCCATATGAAAATCAATCAAAAGGAAATCATTGAATTCATCTTACGCGAGCTGCCTGCAGCTCGGCAGCAAGAGATCAACCATCTTGTTCAGCAGGACGAAGATTGGAAAGCTGAATTTGATAAATGGTCATCCGTCATTCAAAATATTAATGACGAAAAACAATATGTTACCAAATATGATGACATCCCTGATCGTTATTGGAGCACATTTCTTCCGCGGGTACGTGATCGGATTGACACAAAAGCCGGGCGGCGTAATATTTTCCGTGAACGATTTATTCATGCCGTTCCTTCCTTCGGCCTTGCGCTGGTGATCCTGTTTTTCCTGAATAGCGTTTTGATCACTAATCAAAAGATCGATTATATGCTGGATCAATACGACTGGGTCAGCAGTTTAAATTCAACAAGGATCATTGACCATTACATTGGCCAGAATGAGTCCGCCGCCGATGAATTCATCAGCGATGTATTGGATAATGACGAAGCAGATAATGCCGCATTAACGTATTGGGAAGAAACTTTTAATCCGACAGAATCTGTTCTGGACTACAGCGCTCTCTCCTCTGAAGAGCAGAATGAATTATTGGACAACCTTGAAAAGATATCAACTTTCTAAATCATAAAGGCGTCGTTTTATGAAAATCAAAATGTTTACCGTTTACATCGTTTTAGTGATTACTGCGTTTCACATAAGCGTAGCGCAGGAAGAAGGCAGTTTTCGAGAAAAAGTTGACGACATCAGAAAAAAGAAACTGCTTGAAGACCTCAATTTATCTTATGAAAAAAGCGAGGTTTTTATAAAGATATATGATGCATTTATGGAACAAGAAAGAAACCTTCACAAGGAAAAACGTGATGTTTTTAAACGGCTCGTTCACATGTCGGCATTGGGTGACGAGATGCCGGACAACAGTATCATGAAGACGCTGGACCAGGTTAACGAGATCGACATGAAGATCGTGTCTAATCACGCGTCGTTCATAAAAGATATGGAGAAAAAGCTCACGCCCGCACAGATAGCCCGCGTTGTTGTATTTGAACAGAATTTTCAGATGAAAATGCGGGAGAAAGTTTTTGAATTCCGCACCAAAAAACATAAAATGAAACAATTCTACATGCCTTCACAGCCATCCTGGGAAGAAGATCTGGAGTAGGATGAACGGTTAGGCCGCGAAGCGGTGTCACCTACCGAAGAATAGTTTGTAAATCAATGATCAAAGTTGTTCTATCCCACAAAAAACGCCTTCCGCACTGCTGTTAAACATCTGTAATTTATAATTTTAATTTATAAATTGCCGTGCGGGAATAAATTACATGTTTAACCGTTATATGTTTAAACAAGTAATTTAATTCATTTAACCCCATATTTTAAAAGGAGACTCTATTATGAAAAAAATGAATGCACTTATCGTTGCATTGCTGTTTTCCGCTAGTACTGCTTTCGCGCAGACAACTTGGGAAGTTGATCAAGTTCATACCAATGTTATTTTTAATGTTTCACACATGGTTGTCGCTGAAGTTACAGGCAATTTTACTGATTTCAACGCGACGATTACCGCCACGAAGTCGGATTATTCTGATGCGCAGGCTGAAATGACCATCAAAGTAGCCAGCATAAGTACCGATAACGAAAAAAGAGACGGGCATTTGAAATCGGAAGACTTTTTTGCAGTAGAAAAATTCCCTGTTATAACTTTTAAAAGCAAGTCGTTCACTAAAACCGGCGACAACACTTATAAAATCACAGGCGACTTCACCATGCGCGGTGTGACAAAGACGATAGAGCTCAATGCCAAGTTTAAGGGCGAGATCAATGACCCCTGGGGAAACGTCAAGTCAGGCTGGAAAGTCACCGGCTCTGTAGACCGCACCGAATATGGCGTTAATTGGAATAAAGCCATTGAAGCCGGCGGATTCGTGGTCGGTAAAACGGTTGAAATTACGATCAATGCAGAATTCACAAAGAAGAAATCATAAATTTAATCCGTCCATTATTACCAGGAAGACATTGTGCGTAGCTTATATTCACAATGTCTTCCGGACGGACTTAATTAATTCTTACTTGACCGGAACACATTGATTATTTATTATGTTCCATGCCCATTGAAGATAAAATCAAACAAGTTAAATTTCGCAGCGAACACCACCGCTTACTTGCAAACTTATTCTATCAATACAACGGGCTTATCTACGAACATCAGAAGATATTAAAGCCGTTTGATATTTCATTTC
>JAEUSJ010000193.1 GCA_016788215.1 bacterium
CGGAATGACCAAAGTCGTCCAAGGCTGGTGGTGCCTGACAGAAGAGGAGCGCTGAGCCTTTCAAAAACTCGACCGTCCTTAAAATTCAGAGTATCCATGCTATGATCATTAGAACCATACAGCATTTTAACTTTTGTGAGAAACGCCTCCGGGTCAACCAACTGTTCCAATACAAAATCTAAAAGAACACGGTCATCTTTGGATTCCTGAATTGAATCAGGGATTTGCCACATCTCAAAAAAGCGCGGATTGGCCATGATCACAGCGCCTTCAAGATCTACAGCAAGAATTCCATCCGCGGTTGATTCTAATATGACTTTTAATTTTGCTTCATTCTCTTTTAGATTTTCCTCTGCATTTCTGCGTTCGGTAACATCGCGTGTAACACCCAACATGGAATTAATGTTTCCATTCTCATCCCGTAAGGGCACAGCATGCGTATCCAACCATCGGCGATTTCCTTTCAGACCGATGATTTGAAATTGCAGACTTCCGGAGAGACCGTCAAAAACGTTTTTTAATAGTTGTTTGAATGCATCGCGGTCTGTAGGATCAATTAATCCATACACGGATTTTCCGATAACCTGATCTGCGTTTTCAGCCTCGATCATTCGAAGCCCTGCAGCATTCATGCTTAGTAAAGTTCCGTTCGATGCAAGGGTTTTGACGCATTCCGGTTCCGCCTCGACGATAGTACGTAGCCGGTTTTCGCTTTGCTGTAATTTCTGTTCAGCCTTTTTGAACAAAGTCATATCGATCATGGAACCGATCATGCGCAACGCTTTGCCGCTGTCATCTCTGATAATAAATGCGCGATCGTAGATAAAACCGTAAGAACCGTCGGCAAACTGATAGCGAAATTCATCGGCCCATCCCTGACTAATACCGTTTAATGCGTCCCGAAAATGTTCTAACACTCTCTCGCGGTCATCGGGATGAATTTTCGCAGCCCAGTTTTTAAGACTTGTATGTTCGTCGTCGTGCGCAAAACCAAACAATGAATAAAAGCGATCATTCCACCAGGTCTTGTCCGTCGTGATATCCCAATCCCACACGGCGTCATTGGTGGCCCGGGAGATCAGTTGGAATCGTTCAATGCTATCCCGTAAAGCTTCCTCCGCCTTTTTTCGTTCGGTGATGTCCTGTTTGACCGCGATGAAATGCGTGATTTTCCCTTGTTCGTTTTTCAACGGCGTAATGATCTGTTCTTCGATATAGAAAGTACCGTTTTTTCGTCGATTAGTAATCTCACCGTGCCAGATTTTTCCTTCAAGTATAGTATCCCACATATGCTTGTAATAGGCCTGGTCATGGACGCCGGACTTAACTAGATCACGCGGATTTTTACCGATAGCCTCCTCGATCGAATATCCTGTAAGAGAAGAAAATGCCGGATTTACCCATTCAATTACGCCATCCGAATTGGTAATAACAATGCCATTTGCTGCCGCATTGAGTGCAGAACTTTGTAAAAGTAAAGTCTGTTCCGCATGACGACGGGCGGTGATATCCCGAATAATTCCAGTGTAACATTTTCCGGATGGAGTTTCCCATCCAGCTATAGATAATTCTATAGGAAATTCTTTTCCATTTTTATGAATTCCAAATAATTCTACCGTCTTGCCCAATATACGGCTTTCGCCGCCTTGCGCGACACGCTTCATACCTTTTATGTGCTGATCACCGTAGCGTTGCGGAATTATTTTGGCCAATCCTGCTTCGATTATTTCCGCCTCCGTATAACCGAATATTTTTTCGGCTCCACTGTTCCAGTTCAATACTTTCCCATGACTGTTGATTGTAATAATTGCATCATTTGCCGATTGTGAAACGGAGCGGTATCGCATTTCGCTTTCACGCAGTTCCACCTCTATCCGTTTCCGTTCGCTGATGTCGCGCCAGACGGTATAATATGACTGTTTTCCTTTAATCATAATAGATGTCAACATAACTTCAACGGGAAATACAGTTCCATCGGATTTGGAATGTATCCATTCAAATCGATTATAGCCTTGGTCCAGCGCCTTTTTTATCATTGCTTCTGCTTTTTCGGATGAAAGCCGTCCGTCCGGCTGTTTTTCGGGCGAAAGTTCCCACGGCTTTTTATTAAATAATTCTTCTTTTGAGTTGTATCCCAGTATCGAGACGGCAGAGTTATTAAAATCTATAAACCCAGTATCATCCAACAGCAGAATAGGATCGGTTGACTCTTCAAATAATTTTTTGAAAATGTTCTCACTTTCACGCAAGGCCGTCTCAGCCCTTTTTCGTTCCGTTATGTCCTGCGCCGTGCCGCGAACGATCGGGGAAGAAACCCCTTCCGTGCGAAGCGTATTGTAATATTCCCACACTCGTTTTTTTCCGGAGGAAGTTTGCACCAGCATATTGCCGCGCGCCGATCCATGTTGTTTGATTTCCGAAAGGTATACGTCAAATTCTTTACGTATTTCCGGGGCAAGGATGTCCCGCAAATTCTTTTGGAGCAGGTCGTCTTGTGCATAATCCAGTAATTGAGCCCCGCGTTTATTCAGCGATAAGATTTTCCCGTTCATATCATGCGTACATATGATGTCGAGGCTGTTCTCCACCAAATCCCGGTACCGGTCTTCGCTTTCCAGCAGGGCTTGTTCTGCAATTTTACTGCTTTCTTCACGTTCAATATTTAAAAGTGCGTAGGAAAGATCCGCAGAAAGTTCTTCTAGAAGTTTGACCTCCTCGATTGTAAAGAAATTAAACTGGTCAGAATAAAAACCGATAGCCCCGATAGGCCCGGATGATCCTTTCAATGGAAAGGCAGCTGCCGATCTAAGACGATACTTTATCGCATTTTCTTTCCAGGGAGCCAATTGAAATTGGGTCCAAATATTATTGAAGACAACGGGTTTACCGGTTTGAAAAGCTTTGCCAACCGGCCCTTGGCCTGCAGGTATACTCCCGTTGGTGGAGACCGTAATATACTTAAGATAGCTGCTTGCGGCTCCTGCTTTTGAAAAAGGCTCGATAAGCCCTGTCTCTTCATTAACAAAACCTACCCAACACAGGCGAAACCCGCCGTCATCGTTGGCAATGCGGCAAATTTCATTTAGAAGTTCACCGCGATCGTTTATTCGAACTATCGCTTGATTGACATTACTTAATACCTGATACACTCGGTTGAGTCTTTTCACCGCGTCCACGGATTGAATTTCGATTTTAAGTTGTTTCATTCGGTGTCCGCGCAAGACTATAAAAAAAGCTGTTCCGGTAGCTAAGAGTAAAGCCGTCATCAAGCTAAATATGAGCGAAGCAACCGTAGTTAGGACTTCAAAAACTTCGTTCGTGTCTATTTTGGCTACGACAAACCAATCTGAATTCGGAACTCGTTTTGCCGTGAATAAAACTTCATGTCCTCTGTAATCAGTACCGGTTTGTACACCAGTTTCTCCTTGCACCGCACGCACCGCGATAAGATTATTGGTGTCAAAGGAAAATGCTAATTTTAGTGCAGTATTTTTTTTAAACCTCAGCTCATTTTGATATATAACCTGATCTCCTTCTTTTCGAATCACAAGCACTTCAGCCGTTCGGCTTTCGATGGGCCAGGACTGCATTAATTCGAATAATTCTATTGTCGGATCAATAGTGAAGTTTACCACGCCGATTTTTTCTGAAGACGATGAAGTGGTGCGAATGAGGGGTACAAATATTTCTAAATGATAAGTGCTGTCGGCATGATATAGAATTAAATTTCCAATGTTGATTTTATTTTCCATCAGGCTTTGCTTTCCAAAACGGAAAGTTTCTTTAATTCGCTTAGTATCGTAATTTCCGATACCATAAAAAATAACGCCATTGGTATCAATAATTGAAATTGCTTCATAATTGTGATTTTTGAGAATGGGGAGCAACCAATTGTCTAATTGTGCTTGATTTTGAAGCGACCGGGGGTTCGAGCGATATGTCGTGACATCCGACATAAACGAAGCATTCTCGAAGACAAAATTTGCTTCGGAAAATCTTTCACTTCTATAATCGGAAATTTGTTTGGCCTTCAGTTTGACGATAGCCGTCAGCTCGATGCTGTTATCGGTAATCAATCTAGCATTTTCGAACCGGTAAAGTAGGATACTTCCTGCGACAATTCCTAAACATGTAACAACAAAAATAAATGTCAACGCATATGTAAATCGGTTTTCCTTTTGACGGATCTGAGCCATATTAAACTCCCCTGAATGAAAATGAGAAGAATTTTTTTATTTTCGCTTTACGACTGGAAAACGAAATTATCTTTATTAGGCTTTCGGGAAAATCACAGACTGTTACCGATGATATCTGCTGAAAATGTCAGATCCAAAATTTAATAATGCTTTTTCGATAGAGGAATAGATATAACCATGAGAACCGTCTTTCTCTCCCAAGAAGACAACGTTTAAATGTACGTTTAGAGGGGTGCGATAGCAACTTTTTTTTGAAAATACTTTGAACTGTTGTATAACGGTTTGGTTCCATGTTAGTTTGGAACGGTATGCCGGTATGTCATTTTGAAAGAATCTTTTTTGATCCTGAGAAAAAGTGTCTACTTAGCAGATGGTGGGAAAATAGAACACAGATGGCACGGGAGCGGACGGATGTAAGAGGATTTGATGCTTTTTTTTCGTTCGTGAATAATTTTCCTGAATTTTTTTTAAGGTAGTTCAATTTCTATCAGTATGAATCGTTTAAATCCGTGTAGCCATTTTTCTTACCTGCTGTATCTCTCCTTTAATTAAAAAAGATTCTTGAAGAATGACATTGTCCTGCAAGGGAGGATTAACTCTTCACCTACTTACTGTGGGCAGTCGAAAGAAACTGATAACCTCAAATCTATGGTAAAATTACCTATGCATCTGCATATTTCCTTAATTTACTCTCCATATCAGTATTTTAAGCATTTATAATTTAAAGAGTTATACTTTATAATAAATTTAGCACGCTTTTTGATATATACTCTGTGAAATCATATCAATCCTTAATGGTGTTATGAAAATACAAACACAAATAATCAGTTGGACATCTTTAATCGGAGTAGGTAATGGAAAATAAAACCGCACACTATACGTCTTCCAAGCAACTTTGGGTCATTGCGGGACTTGTCATATTTGCAACCGAGTTCCTTGTAATGTATTGGATAGAAGCCTATCCGCATTTGGGAATTCAAATCCGGGCGATGGTTGACGCAACGTTAACTTCGCTCATCGTATCAAGTCTATTATATTACTTCTCATTCCACCCGCTCAATCAACAAATTGCGGAACGCATCCAGGCCGTGGATGATTACAAAGTTCAAAAAGCGTATCTCGAAGAACTTATTGAAAATGCGCCTGAAGCGATAGTCATAGTTGATAATGAAGACCGGGTTTTAAAAATTAATAGTGAATTTACGCGTATGTTTGGTTACGAAGCAGATGAGGCAATAGGCCGGGACATAAACAGCCTTATCGTACCGGAAGAATTAGCGGGAAATGCGAGAGGAATTAGTCAAAATGTTGCAGAGGGCAATAGGGCGAGCCTTGAATCGGTTCGTCGTCACAAAAACGGTTCGCCGGTGTATGTTTCAATTCTGGGAACTCCGGTCCATGTCGAAGGCAGTCAGATCGGCGTTTATGGAATTTATAGAGACATCA
>JAEUSJ010000194.1:0-4616 GCA_016788215.1 bacterium
CTTGGCGGGGTATATGCCGATATGTACCAGCGCCAATTACTTGAAGAAGAAATGGAGACATTGGATCAATTGTCGTAGTCAAAACGCCTACGAAGTTCAGTGGATCGCACCGCGAGGCTATTGCATTCAAGCAATAAAAACACGCGTGATCTGTAATTTGCTAACAGCACGCCTTTTGAGCTATGTAGGCGTTGGATTCAAAATAGGGTAGTAATTGTATCTATTTGAAATCAGAATGAGCTGATACCGCGAAAGGGTCAGCTCTTATTGTTTAATGTCCCATATATTTTCTGAGCTTCTTCATATTCTGCAGGCGTATTCATGTTGAAAAACACATGCCGGTGTGTAAGCGTTTCGATTTTATCAGCCGCAATAACTGCTGTGGGAATCCTGTTAAACAGATCATGAATAGCGTAGTTTTTTTCGTAAAACATCTTTTCAATTTCCGCCAGATTCTTTTTGGAATACAAGGCACAAAGCGCTTCAAATCCCTTTGACGTTTTTGGGACGGCAACATCGGTATTGTTCAACTGCTCGGCTAGATAAGGAATCATTCTCGAGTCAAATAACGGGAGATCACATGCCAGAACGAAATTTAAATCACATTTTGAATTCTTAAGTCCCGCATGCAAACCGCTTAAAGCGCATGGAATTGCATAGTGATCCGGATACTTTTTATGAGGCAGAAAATTTAATTTCTCCGGTTCATTGGTAATGAGAATTACTTCTTGTACCGCTTTCTCAAGTTCCGCGATGAGTCTTTCGACCAAAGTTAAATTAAAAAATGGGAGCAGATACTTGTCTGTTCCCATTCTTTTTGACTTGCCGCCGAGAAGTATGATTCCTCCCGGCTTCTTTATGTTTTTCATTAAGGTTTGATAACTGCTTTTCTAAATTTGTCAGCCGATTTAAGATCAACGAGATAGGATGCATCTTTTGTTTCGATTTGAAGTGATGAAGCGGTTGCGGTCAGTTTAGCGTTCTTGAATAAGGCCAGATACTTGGAATTGTCCACATACACGTTCAAAATCTGATTATCGTAAAGAACAAAGAACCATAGTAATTTGCCATTCTCTTCCGAATGAGTTTCCTTGATATTGACGGCTACGAGATCGGTTGGATTCTTGAACAAAATAATGGTTTCCTGTTCTGTTTTTAAGTCCGCATTCACCAAAGTCGCTTTGACCTCGTTCGGTTTCGGCATCATGTAAGATTCCACACGGAACTTTTGATTATGTTTCTGCATCAGATTTTCCGGCGGAGTTGCGGCGATCATCGGTTTTTCTTCACTCTTTTGTTTGGAAGTGCTTTTCTTGGCGGCGACTTTTTTTGATTGGTCCGGCGCGATTTGTTGTTTCAGTTCATCTTTCGGTGTTTCGATCTTCTCCGGCGCACGCTTAACATTTATTTCTTTTTCAGCCATTGGAACTTCGACCGGTTTATTGAAAAAAAGTTGATAAGTAATCACGGAGCCGCCGACCAGCGCAATAAGAGCAGCCGCGATCTTCAGTAAGAGAGGCAAAGTTCGTCGTGATTCAGGGGTATGTTGGGATACATGGAGTTCCATGCCGCTTTCTTCTTTCAAAGCCTCTTGCAGTCGCTGTTTCATGTCCAAACGGCCTTGCTGACGAATGGCGGCAATTATCGCGGTATTGAATTCCATTTCTTCCAGAAATGACGGATCGCGATCAAGCAGAAATTGGAATCTTGCAGCTTCCTCTTCCGTGAGGCGGCCAAAAACATATCGGTCTAAGATATCATTTTCTTCAATCCATTTTCTTTCTTCTACAGTTAACATGAAAATCTTTTCGTTATAAATTCTTATTTAGGGTAATTGGTTCTTATTTGAATTGCTTTTTTACAATTTTTTCGAGTTCTTTCTTACACTGCCATTTTTTTGCTTTTGCAACGTCGGTATTGTTGAAGTGTAAAACGCGGGCAATCTCTTCCATTCCTTTTTCTTCAAGATAAAACATCGTCAGAACTTTCTTACAGGTGGCGCCCATTTGATCTATGCATTTGAGGATAACCCGGTATTCCTCCTTATGGATTATATTTCGCAGGGCATCGATACGTTCCTCCACCACTTCGTAATTGTCAAGTGAAGTGACTTTGCCGACTTTCCGCTTATTGATCTCGCGCAGCCATTTATTCCTAACTACTGAATAAATATAGGTGCTGATCTTTGAAGTCAGGTCAAAGTCGCCGTGCATTACATTTTCCCAAAGAACAACCAGGGCATCCTGAAGCATATCCTTCGCGTCGTCGTCGCGTCCGCTGTTGTCCATGACATATTTCCGAACCATCACGATGTTGTTTCGATAAAGGTCAGCCAACGCTTTTTCATCTCCCAGGCGGATGCGTTCAATGATCCTTTGATCCGATTCTACAGTTGCGTTTTCGTAAGAAGGCGTTGCAGGTTTCATGAATCCATATCAAATTAGTTATACATGCTTTTTTTGTTAACAAGTAAATGAAAAATAATCATTATTACGGTATAATAGTGCTCCGTTTTTGAGAATTGGCCAGTTTCTCACGCGCTTTGAGCAGATTAATTTCTCTAATTTTTCCGCGTATGATGTTTTGTTCCTGAAAATCAGTTATCAACGTCAAATATTTTTCAAGAAACTTAGCGGCCTCGTCGTATTGTTTATTATTTTTATAAGCCATTGCCAGTTGATAATAAGCCTGCGCATTGGTGCTGTCATTAGTAACGGATCGTTGCAGATAGACCATGGCATCGCTCAATTTCTGCTGCGTGGCATAGAGCATTCCAAGAGCGAGAGCGTATTTCGAGTCGTGCGGAACAAGTTCATAGGCATATTTCAATTCCATTTCCGCTTTCGAAAAATCACGTTTCAAGACGTACGCCTGGCCTAAATTATAATGCGCGCTCGCCAATGATCTGTCCAGTTCAACGGCTTTTTCGTAGGCGGTAATGGCGGCATCCAGTTCACCGAGTTGTCCGGCGACATTGCCGAGATTATTATAAACCTGCGCGAAGCCGGGATCCAGTTCAATCACTTTCGTATATTCTACGCGCGCTTTCTCCGCAAGCCCCATTTTTTCGTATAAATTTCCCATTTGAAAAAAAGCATCGCGATACTCAGGATAGGCTGCAATGGCTAGTTGATACTGTTCCGCAGCGGAGGAATATTGCCCGTCGCGCTCAAGCGACAAACCTTTTTGGAACAATGGCTCTGCCTTTTCAAGCTTTTCGTTTTTACCGCATCCGCCGCAACCGGCCCACAATACAAAACTGAGAAAGAACAAAGTTTTCGAGATATTTATTATTGCCATACGGTTGAAAATATAGCCAACACATTATATAATCGCAAGAAAAATGGCGGTATCAAAAAGCTCTAAGATTCTATCCTTACAATCTGATCGCGCAAATTGGCGGCGCGTTCGAACTCCAGTTTTTTTACCGCATCGAGCATTTCTGCTTTTAGTTTCTGAATCAGTGTTTTTTTGTCTTCTCCGGACATCATAGCGTCATAATCGGGCAATTGTTCTGCGGCCAATCTGTTCTGCTCCTGCTCTTCATTATAAAGAAAGTAGTCGGCAACGGATGTCGCCCGCATGATCTCCTCCCGGGTCTTGGAAATACCGGTCGGCGTAATATTATGTTCGATATTATGTCCGATCTGAAGTTCACGGCGCCGGTTGGTTTCGTCGATGACCGCTTTCATCGAATCGGTAATTTTGTCTGCATAGAATATGACTTTGCCGTTAACGTGCCGTGCTGCGCGCCCGGCGGTCTGCATCAGCGATCGTTCGCTTCGCAAAAAACCTTCTTTGTCGGCATCGATTATGGCTACGAGCGACACTTCCGGAAGGTCCAATCCTTCGCGCAGGAGATTAATTCCAACCAGCACGTCAAACGCATGCAAGCGGAGATCACGTAGAATATTTACGCGTTCCAGAGAATCAATTTCCGAGTGCATATAGCGGACACGGATTTTCAAATTCGAAAGATATTCCGTCAAGTCTTCCGCCATGCGTTTGGTTAAAGTAGTCACGAGTACACGTTCTGATTTCACAGTGCATTCGCGGATCTCATGGATCAGATCGTCAATTTGATTTTTGACCGGGCGAACTTCGATGATTGGATCGAGCAAACCGGTCGGGCGAATAATTTGTTCGATAATAACACCTTCACTTTTTTCGAGTTCGTATGCCGAAGGTGTCGCGCTGACAAAAACAACCTGACTCAGCATTTTTTCGAATTCTTCGAATTTCAACGGACGATTATCCAGGGCCGACGGGAGGCGAAATCCGTATTCCACCAGCGTTGTTTTACGTGCGCGGTCGCCGTTGTACATCGCACGAACTTGCGGAAGCGTGACATGCGATTCGTCAATGATCATCAGGAAATCTTTCGGGAAATAATCCATAAGGCAATGCGGGCGCTCGCCTTCGCTTCTGCCGTCGATGTGGCGTGAATAATTTTCGATGCCGGAACAATAGCCCAATTCCAGCATCATTTCGATATCGTATTTTGTTCGCTGCTCAATGCGCTGCGCTTCGAGCAACTTTCCCTGAGAACGGAACAGCGCCAAACGTTCTTCCAGTTCTTTTTGAATTCGCAGGATGCCTTGATGCATTTTGGCTTC
>JAEUSJ010000194.1:4625-5476 GCA_016788215.1 bacterium
GCCCTGAGAACGGAACAGCGCCAAACGTTCTTCCAGTTCTTTTTGAATTCGCAGGATGCCTTGATGCATTTTGGCTTCAGTTGTAACAAAATGCGTAGCCGGAAAAATGACCGCCGTCTGGGGTTTGCGGATGACCTTGTTGGAAATAGGTTCGAGATAGGTGATGTGATCGATCTCATTGCCGAACATTTCAATACGAACAAAATAATCTTCATACGCCGGATAAACATCGATCACATCCCCGCGCACGCGAAAGGTGCTTCGTTTAAAATCCATATCGTTGCGGTTGTACTGCATAGCAACGAGACGTTCGAGAATCGTATTACGTTCAATCTGCTGGCCTTTTTCGACAAACACATACAGATCCTTATAATCCTGAGGAGAGCCGATACCGTAGATGCAACTGACCGATGCGACGATGATCACATCCTGCCGCTCAAGGAGAGAACTCGTAGCGCGCAAACGCAATTTTTCGATCTCATCATTGATCGACATGTCTTTTTCGATAAAGGTATCGCTGGATGGAACATAGGCTTCGGGCTGATAATAATCGTAGTAACTGATAAAATATTCGACCGCATTTTCGGGGAAGAACTGTTTAAGTTCGCCGTACAACTGTGCTGCCAGCGTTTTGTTGTGAGACAGAAGTAACGTAGGTTTTCCGATTTGCTCGATAACATTGGCCATAGTGAAAGTTTTGCCGGAACCCGTGACGCCGAGCAAAGTTTGAAATTTTGTTCCGCGGCGAATGCCTTCAAGTAGTTGTTCCACAGCGGCTTTTTGATCACCTTTCAGAACAAAATCGGAACAGAGTTTGAATGGCGTTTGGCTTTGCATCATCCTGAAGTTTA
>JAEUSJ010000195.1 GCA_016788215.1 bacterium
ATGATATCCACCGGCTGCACGGTCACTTCTGCGGCAAGTTCCGGTGTTTTACACAATGTCAAAAAATCTACCTTCGAGCGTACCGCGCGATATTCCGGTAAATACCTACCTGCCTGGCGCATGAACCATACCGGCGTGCGGCTCACCGGTTCGCGGCGGCATGCTTTCAAAAAAAGGTGGTCCGTTCCGTTATTATTTTTTTTATGATCGATCACGATAATAATTCTCCATCGTTTTAATCAGATTTTTTGAATCGGTTGTTTCAGCAATTATATCCGGAAATAATCCATGGCTGCGTGCCGCCGCTGCCGTTGTCGATCCAATGGCCGCAATGGCGCATTGATCTAAATAAGACTGCGGAATCAGATCGAGAAAATGTTTTATACTGGAAGGACTGAAAAAAGCGATAGCGTCAATCTGCTTATTTTTCAATTCCATCATCACTCGATCCGTGTTCTCGGGTTTAAACGGCAGCGTTTGGTATACCACAACTTGCGTCACACCGACGCCTTCGTCTGATAACCTGACCTGCACCATATCTCCCGTCAAGTTACCGCACGGGAAAAGAATTTTTCCTTTGACTCGCCGCGCGAGTTCCTCTGCTAATAGTTCCGCGTTCTGCGCCTTATTAAAACATACAGCCGGCAAACCAAGCGAATCCGCAACGGCCATCGTTCTTTCACCGACAGCATAGGTCGTGCATTTTTGCAGTTTTTGAATCAGGTGGGGAAAAATCTCTTGGGCACGTTTAACAAAATAACGAACGCCGTTAGCGCTGGTGAATATTAAAGCATCCCATAAATCAAGATTGTCCAAAGCTTCATCGCAGGCAGACCAATCATCTGCCGGGTAGATTGTTATAGTTGGAAATATAACAACTTCAGCGCCTGCAGATTGTAAATTGGAAACGAATTCAGACGCCTGGTCAGCGGGGCGTGTAACCAGTATGCGTTTACCGGTTAATCCAGAGTGTGGCTTATGATTGGGCATCGTTTTCATCGGATGCCCTGATTTCGGCTAAAATAGTATCGGCTCCTTGCTTCCGAAGCATGTCGGCCAGTTTTTCTCCAAGAGCCTGCGCATTCGACGGCGCGCCTTCGATCCGGTCGCGAATCATTCTTTGGCCGTCGAGTGAACCTACCACGGCATCCATGCGGAGTATATCTTTGTCCTGGCGTGCATAAGCGCCAATCGGGACCTGACAACCTCCTTCGAGTTTCCGTAACAATGCCCGTTCCGCAGTTACAGCCCGGCGCGTTGCCGCATCTTCAAGCGGCTGAATGAGCGATGCCAAAATATGATCGTCCTCCCGAATTTCCACAGCTAATGCACCTTGGCCGACGGCCGGGAGCATTATTTCCAGATCAAGAATTTCCGTGACCAATTCATCCCAACCCAATCGAGTCACGCCGGCTCGCGCGAGCAGCATACCGTCCCAGTCCGATTCTTCTAATTTTTTTCGACGAGTATTCAGATTTCCGCGAATGTCCGCTGTCTTTATATCCGGCCGGTAATGCAGTAACTGGCTTTTGCGGCGCAGGCTTCCGGTCGCAATCCTGCCACCGTTTTTTACCTCATCCAAAGTTTTATACGATTTGCCGGGATGACTTATAAATACATCGCGAACATCCTCCCTCTGCGTAACTAGGCCGATAGTAAGTCCATCGGCTAACACGGTGGGAAGGTCTTTCATGCTGTGAACGGCCAGATCAATTTTGTTGTCCAGCATGGCTTTTTCAATTTCCTTGGTGAAAAGACCTTTGTCGCCAATGGTGGACAACGGTGAATCTAAAATGATGTCGCCGGTTGTCTTGATAATAATTTTTTCAATCCGAAGGCCGGGATTAATACGAAGGAGTTCACTACTGATGAAATCAGTTTGCCATAAAGCCAGGGCACTGCCGCGCGTGCCAATACGGATATGATTTTTATTCGCCATCGGTTAGTTCCTGCCCGACCGGTTCAACTCGAACAGCTTACGCAGCGAGTTTTCATGCTGATGCTGAAGTTCCGATCCCGCATCGTGTTTAAGATTAACCATCGGCTTATGGAGTAGTTTGTTAACGATACGGCGCGTGATGAGTTCAACTAATTCTCTTTCCGGCTCATCAAACCGGTGCCGGTATTTCGTAACTTCATTCTGGCGAATATCTTCAAAAAGTGTGTTGAGGTCAAAAATAGTTGGGCCCACCTGATGAACATTTTCCCATGCGTCAAATTCTGTCCATTCCTCGTCGATGATGCGTTCTACTTTCTTTACTTCGGCAAGGCGCTGAAGGCGATTGTTCTCTACAATCTCTGATAAGGCATCCATATCCCATAACCGGATATTGGCAACGCCGGTGGCGTCGGGGGCAATGTTCCGAGGCAGTCCGATATCGACTATATACAAAGTTCGATCGGATCGCTGCATCATTATTTTTTCGAGCATGAATCTCGTAATGATCGGCGATACACAGTCCACCGCCGTCAACACTATATCGGCTTGCTCCATTGCCGTGAGTATCTCGTCGAAAGGAACATACGTCCCGCCGGTTTCTTCAATGATGGAATCTACTTTAGAAGCGGTCCGGTTGGCAAGATACAATTGGCCGATGCCTTTAGCCGTCAGATGTTTAGCCGTCAGGCGGCCCGTTTTTCCGGCGCCGATCAACAAGGCCGTTTTATTTTCGAGAGAACCAAGACTGCGGTGCAGCAGTTCCACGGCGGCATAGCTGACGGAAACCGTTCCTTCGGAGATCGACGTTTCTCTTCGGGAACGTTTACCGATTCGGCAAGTAGATTGTTTCAGACGTTTCAGAAATGGGCCTTCGGCGCAGAGTGACATTGAGGCATGAAAGGCGTCCTTAATCTGACACAGAATTTGTATGTCGCCGGTTACCATCGAATCGGCGCCGGATGCTACAGAAAATAAGTGGCGAACGGCCTTTTCGTTACGGTAATAGAAAAAATATTTCCTGTCTATATCCGAAGCGTTTTTGAATTGGAGTAATTCTGAAATGATTTCATCGGGGGCCGTATCGGCTTTTTTTGTAATTCCGTAAATTTCCGTACGATTGCAAGTCGTGACGATCAGGCATTCATTGAAATATTTTTCCTGCAAAATAGGGATGAAAGCGTCTCTCTCATCTTTTGAGATGCAAACGCGTTCTCGTAATTCCAACGGTGCCGATTTGTGATTGATTCCGACGACGAGTAAATTCATAATAATTAACGGTAAAGTATTACGCAATTTCACCGTCAATCTATGGTAAAATCAAAATCTTGTCAATGATACCACACCATGTTTTAGCTTATTTTACAAGAATATTACATTCTAAAATAATAGAATCCTATTATCCTAATTCCATAAAAGGCGGGTTCTTCAAAAAGAATTAATCGGCAAAGTCCGAGGTTGGACAGTCTTTGCTAAAGATGAGGAAACAAAGTAGCCCAATAGATGCTGTCACGGATCAACGTGTAACTTAACAATTTTTGTCAAAATTCGTGTATTAGTTTATCCGGTCTTTCCATGTTCTATGGTCAGAGCTTCTTCCACTTTTGATAAAAGGGTCTTTACAGCAAAAGGTTTTGGAATTAAAATCGTACCGCTATCGAGAATGCCGTGATGGGAAATGATGCTGTTGGAATAGCCTGACATATAAGCCACTTTCAGCGTTGGTAGTTTTCTAAGTAATTTTTGAAAAAGCTCCTTGCCGTTCATACCGGGCATAATAATATCCGTCAAAAGAAGATCTACTTTATTTGTTGACGGGTCGAATGCTTGGAGACAACGTTCCGGACTGCTAAATGCTACGGTCTTATACCCGTTCTGTTCGAGAATTCGACAAACCATTTGTCGAACCATTTCGTCGTCTTCGACAACCAGAACAATCTTGTCTTGACCGCTTTTCTGTTGCGAAACAATTTCCTTCCCCCGCAAACCATGCTGAGAAATTCCACCCTGCGGAAAATAAAGACGGAATGTCGTTCCTTTCCCAACTTCACTGTAAACAGTTATATGTCCTCCGTGCTGTTTGACGATACCATATACTGTAGCCAAGCCAAGCCCGGTACCTTTTCCAACTTCCTTCGTCGTGAAAAAGGGTTCAAAAATATGCGCAAGTGCAGCAGGATCTATTCCGGTTCCTGTATCGCTAATAGTCAGACAGGAATACATCCCCGGCGTTGCCTCAGGATTACTTAAAACATAGTGTTCGTCAATCATCACGTTATCCGTTTCAATTGCCAGTACTCCGCCATTCATCATCGCATCTTGAGCATTGATGGATAAATTCATGATGATCTGCTCCATCTGAAATACGTCCGCGACTATCGGCGCGAGATTATCAAACAGTCTGTATTTAATATCCACATTTTCCCTGATGGTTCTGCGAAGTATCTTCTCAAAAGCGCGAATCATGTCATTCAAGTTCATTTCTTTGAATTCAAGGACCTGTTTTCTACCAAAGGTTAATAGTTGTTGAGTCAGGTATTTTGCTTTAATACCCGCTTCGTTGACCGACTTTACAGCACGATAATTCGCATCGGTCTCTTTCATGTCGAGAAGCAGCATTTCCGAATATCCAATAATGGGTGTCAGCATGTTGGCAAAATCATGGGCAACTCCTCCAGCCAATTGTCCTAATGTTTCCATCTTCTGTAAATGTTGCAGCTTTTCTTCAAGTTCTATATTCTCGGTCACATCCTGCGCGGCACTGATGATTTGCTGTACTTGTCCCCGTTCATCGCGCTGAAAAACAGCCTGCGTCGCATGAAAACTTCGCCAGGTTCCTTTAGCTCCTTTAATGCGATAATAACTATGTTGCAAATCTGAATCGGCTGCTCCCTTCCATCGTTCAGGCGCAATGTCAAATGCAGCCCCGTCGTCAGGATGAAGATTTGTATCAAGAAACCGGTCGTTGTGGGAATCGGTTTCGCTGTAACCTACAAATTCACTCCAGGTACGCGTCGTGTAAATAACCTTACGCTCCGGAATATCGTACAGGTATATCAAAAGGGGCGATGTGTGCAAAAGACGATTCTGAAAAAGTTCCTGTTTGCGGATATTGTTTTCCGCATCCTTCAATGCAGATATCGATTCAAGAATTTCTTTTTGCCTGACGTTTTCAATACGATTACGAAGATAAATGAAATATAGAAGCAAAACACTAGACAGAAAACTAACCATCAATGGAGCAACGAGAGATCTGAAAGAAGGAACGGCAACCGGTGCAAGTATAGGTAACAAAAGTAACCCAGAAAGTATCACGATAGATAGCGCTATGGTTCCGTGAAAGCCAAGCAAAATGCTTCCTAAAATGAGTCCTACCACAAGATATCCTAATTCGGTGATAC
>JAEUSJ010000196.1:0-3653 GCA_016788215.1 bacterium
GTGATGCGCTCCACTAAGACGCTGGCACTACGCATGCGTCAGCATAATGAAAATGCGATTCAGATGGCGAAGTTCCTGAGTACACATCCCAAAGTCAAAAAAGTGTATTATCCCGGATTGTCGTCGCATCCGCAGCATGAATTGGCAAAAGAACAAATGAGCGGATTCGGAGGAATGATCTCAATCGAATTGGGATCACTGGAAAACGGGAAAAATTTATTACGTAACGTCAAAATTTTTGCTTTAGCGGAAAGTTTGGGCGGCGTCGAAAGTCTCATTTGTCACCCGGCAAGTATGACGCACGGTTCCATCCCGCTCGAGGATAGAATAAAACTACATCTGACGGACGGTTTGGTAAGGTTATCCGTAGGGTGTGAAGATTCTGAAGACTTGATTGCCGATATTAAAGCCGCATTAGAAAGAGTTTAGAAACGGAAAGCCCATAGGTGTGATTCAGATTAACTACGATAAATGCGATCTTTGCGGAGCCTGTGTGGGCGTATGCCCGTTCGATGCGATGGAACTCACTGAAGTTCGCCTCAGCGTGATCCATGCCAATTGCACCGAATGTGATTTTTGCGTAGAGATATGCCCGTTCGAAGTGCTGACCAATGACGGCGTACCGCTCAAACCTCGCGCATCCGAGCGCAGAAAACCATCGATTCATTCCGCAACGTAAATGATGAACGAGTCCACCTCGAATCAAGACTGGTTTTACGGCCTTGCTGCATTTCTATTACTTGGTTTTTTGCTTTTAATTGTCGAAATGATCCGCCGCCGTTTTCATTGGTCAGGCGAGGTCACGCGGAAGATTACCCACATCGGAACCGGCCTGCTTGTTTTTATATCACCATTATTTTTGACTTCCAAAACGCCCGCCGTAGCGCTCGGCCTTTTTTTTACTGCGTTTAATTACCTCGCCATTCGTTTTCATTGGCTCAAAGGTATACACGGCACGGATCGAACGACCTACGGAACGGCATGGTATCCTTTAGCCTTCTCGCTACTTACATTTTTATGCTGGGAAAATAATAAGCCTGCGCTTATGACCGCCATGCTGGTTTTGGCGATAGGCGATGCATCCGCCGCGTTGATTGGCGGACACTGGAAGAAACCGCACATCTACAATTTGACAGGCGACGCCAAAAGTATCGAAGGCTCTGCCGGCATGTTTGTCGTGTCTTTTTGGGTTATGGTTATTTCGTTCTATTGTCTCGACCGGTGGAATTTTCTTCCATGGTCATGGCAACTTGCCCTTGTAACGGCTCTGACAGGCTCTATGCTTGCAACCGCTTCGGAAGCAGTTGCCGCCAAAGGCTCGGATAATATGACTATTCCGCTCAGCGTTGCATTGGTAGTTCAGGTCATGACAAATTCATCTGAAGGTTTTGTTTTACAATTTTTATTTGCAACGTTCTTATCACTCGCCGTTTCGTTACTCTCATACTATGCGCGTTTTCTAAATGCCGGAGGGGCTGCGGCGGCTTTTATTTTAGGAACGATCGTGTTTGGGCTGGGCGGCTGGACATGGGCTGCCCCGATCCTGGTGTTTTTTTTAACCTCCAGCATTCTCTCAAGGCTTGGCAAAAACCGCAAACAGCAATATGATCTCGTGTTTGAAAAGAGCAGCACCCGCGACGTCGGTCAGGTTATTGCAAATGGCGGCGTTGCAGGTATTATTATTATTCTATCGTTTTATTATCCGAATCAGAATTGGTATTTTGTTTTTCTGGGAGTATTAGCTGCAGTTACGAGCGACACTTGGGCTACGGAAATTGGAGTTTGGTTCACGGCCACGCCTCGCAACATTCTGAATTTCAAGAAAGTGGAAGCAGGAACTTCCGGCGGCGTTACGCTTGCAGGAACTACAGGCGGAGCACTCGGAGCTCTGTGTATCGCCGTTAGTGGATATGCGGTCAACCGGGACTTATTTCTGAAAAGTTCGTTGGAGTTTAGCTTTTTTTGGATTATCTTAGCAGGATTAATCGGAAGCACGGTAGACAGCATTCTTGGAGCTACATTTCAATCGCAATATCTCTGCGAGCGCTGCAAAAAAGTGACCGAACGTAAGCTGCATTGCGACGCGCGTTCAACGTTAATCCGCGGATGGGAATTTTTTCATAACGACCGTGTCAATTTGATCTGCGGTTTGAGCGGAGGTTTGGCTTTGTATTTGATTTTTTACTAATCATTAATTTTCTGGAAACGACGTATGTTTATAGGACGCGTGGTCGGAACGGTTTGGGCAACTAAGAAGGTAGATAACGTCAAGTCGCTCCGGTTTCTTATGGTTCATCCGGTCAATATTGACAAAGCGCCTAATACCAATGTGGTAGTCGTTGCCGACACATTGGGAGCCGGTATCGGTGAATTAGTTATTTGTTCATACGGGCATGCGGCGAGGCGCGCGATCACCGATGAACCGAACGAGTTATCCATTGAGGCGGCTGTAATCGGAATTGTTGATGAGATTGAAGTTGATGAAAAACTATTAAGCGGTTTGTCTGTTGAAAAACTACAACACAACTATCCTCCTGAAAAGAAATCATAGTAATCTATTCCCATCCATGCGTTTTACTATTCAACATTGGGCTACCGGGTTATCTTTTGCGGCGATGCTCTTTTTGAATTTCAATTCAAATGCCGTAGGACAATTCGAAGAAACCCGGACACGATTTCGTTCCGTGTACGTGGATTCATCCGGAGCTTTGATAGATTCCTTGCCGGTTTTTGAGGATAGTGTTTTTGTATCCGGTAAAGAATATGAGTTCACGGGACTGGACGATAAGGGTGAATCAACCGGTCTAAAAGTTTTTGATGAAGCGACGTTGAACTTATCATTAAAAGTTGGAGAAGAAGAAGATCGCGAACTTGGATTTTTTACCAAAGCCGGCTCGTGGTTTGTCAATAACCTGACTCGCATTGTAACGCTGACATTCTGGGATCCAGGAATAGGCACTAATCGTTATTTCTTTGTCAATGAGATATTAACGGAAGACCTCCGGTTGATCCGCTCGTTATATGAGGAACAAGGATATTTTGACGCCCGGATAGTGAAATACAAAGCAACGTTGTCGAAAGACCGCAGAAAAATTTCTGTTAAAATCTATATCCACGAAGGCAAGCCGACAGTACTTGCCGACGATCCTAAAATCAAGGTAACTTCCTCGCTTCCGCTGATTGACCCCAAGGGCAATCTCGATCCGAAAAAAATCATTTCTCAACTTATTGTGCAAAAAGGCAACGTTTTTGTCAGAGAAAATATCGACCTTGACAAGGCGACCATTCAAAAGATATACGGCCAATACGGTTATTATTCAGCGGAAGTATCGGAATCTATCGATACAATATCTACCGAAGAACGCAAAGTAAATTTAATTTACTCAGTTCTGCCTGGACGATATACGGTGTTCGGTAAAACCGATGTAGCGGGTAATTACTACAAAAAAACGAATACCGATGCGATTGCAGATACGACAAAGAAAATAGTGAACGACGAAGTGATTCTGCTCAAAGTACGTTATAAAGAAGGGAGGCCGTTTGATCCGGATAAATTAGGACTGAGCGTAGGCCAGATTAACGGCCTCAGCGTATTTCGATCCGTAAAACCTATTTTGTCTAGAAAACGCGGCCAGATTGACTCTGCGCTGATA
>JAEUSJ010000196.1:3752-5330 GCA_016788215.1 bacterium
ATGGGAAAGATATGAATTTGGATGAACTCGGCATCCCTGTGGACACATTAAATATAACGATGTCGGTGAGCGAGAGAAAAGAGAAGATCATTAAACCCGGATTTGGTATTACGACCGATTTCAGAGATTTGCCGGCCAGTGAACGCCGCGGTTTGAGTAATCTCCCGTTTCTGGGTTTACAGGTATCATGGCAAAGCAGAAATTTTTTCGGCGGAGCGAGAAAACTCGAAGTTTCAAGCCAGGTGAGCAAAGGATTTGTAAACGATATATTGTTTGCAAATTATATGCAGGGAAAAGTAACGTTTCGTCAGCCGTCATTTATACTTCCTTTTATTCGCGACGCTGAAAACGATCTCCTGCTCTCTGTTTCCGCCGAACGTAACAACACGAAGGCATTCGATGAACTCAGCTACGAAGTTTCGCCTACGTTTATTCGTCAATTTAACAGGCAGTTAAGTATGAACTTTACGCCGCTGTCCTTTACACGGAAACTGCTTCTCAGAACGGAAGCCAGCGACAAAACGGATAAAAACTTTTTTACTACGAACTCAAGATTGGGCTTCACATTTAACAGCAGCAATGACTTTTTCTATCCTAATACGGGTTTTCTCATCTATGCAAACAGTGATTTTGCGGGTTTCATCTTGCCGTCGGATCTTAAATATGTGAAATTGAGTTTTGATAATAGAAAATATTTTGGATTATCAAAAAAACTATCGTTGGCGCTGCGTGCACGCATAGGTTCAGATATTCCCTATTACGTTGGCGGGGATAAGACCATCATTCCTGTCAGCGAGCAATTTTACGGCGGCGGTCCGAACAGTATCCGCGGCTGGGGTATCAAAGAATTGGGCGTTATTGAAGAAAGGCTCACTACCGATAGTTCGGGAAAAGTATCGAGCAGACTGACATACTTGGGCGGCAACAGTATTATGGAGGCCAGTATCGAATTTCGATACAATTTATATGTTTCCCGAAATCCAAATGACGTGATAAGCGGTATGGATATGGCCGTGTTTTTCGATTACGGCAATGTATGGACGGAATATGATTTTAAGAACTTCGATAAGAAATTACCCATTCAACCTGTCGGGGCTGCCGGTATCGGAACGCGCATAAGAACCTTGATTGGACCGGTACGTATAGACGTTGGATATAAATTAGTGAATATCAATAAGCTCAAAGTTCGCGACGTCGTCACAGACGATGTGCGGACGATCAGCTCCAAAGGCGCTAAGCTCATTTCTCCGCTCGCTTTCCAGATTACGTTGGGTCAGCCATTCTAATGGAAATAGAATTGTGAATTCAGATATGTCTTTCAATCTGCCGCTTAAAACAAAATATTTTTATCCTTTAATTGTTTGGATGGTCGTTATTTTTATTTCTTCGTCGATTGAAGGCCCGTCGTTGCCACCTCTAAATGTCTGGTCACTGGATAAATTAGTTCATGCCGTCGTTTATGGAGTTCTGGCTTTTTGTTCATTGCGTGCTTTTACTCATTACGGTTATATCAGAAATAAAAACATAATATGGATTATCGGATGGAGTTTATTTTTTTGTTTAATATATGCAGCATCT
>JAEUSJ010000197.1 GCA_016788215.1 bacterium
CATGCGTGAGATCATCGCGCGCATCGTCGACCGGTCGGAATTCGATGAATACAAAGCGACGTACGGAAAAACGATATTGACCGGCACGGCGCGTATCGGCGGCTACGCGATAGGGATTGTAGCCAATCAGAAAACGGTGCAGCGCACGGCCAAAGGGGAGATGCAGATGGGCGGCGTGATGTACAACGAAGCTGCCGACAAAGCGGCGCGGTTCGTGATGAATTGTAACCAGGACGGCATTCCGATATTATTTTTGCACGATGTCAATGGATTTATGGTCGGCCGCGACGCGGAACATGCCGGCATTGCCAAAGACGGCGCGAAGATGGTGAATGCGGTTGCTAATTCCGTCGTACCGAAAATTACCATCGTGATCGGCGGAAGTTACGGAGCGGGAAATTACGCGATGTGCGGGAAAGCGTACGATCCGCGGTTCATCTTTGCATGGCCGACGGCGAATATTTCCGTCATGGGCGGCAGTCAGGCGGCTTCGACGATCACGGAAATCCGTCTATCGGGAAAACAGGTGAGCGAGGAAGAAAAAAACAGAGTGTATGAAGAGATCAAATCCAATTACGAAGCGCAAGGCAATCCGCGATACGCCGCCGCGCGCCTGTGGGTGGACGCGATCATTTATCCTAAAGAAACACGCGAAGTTCTCATCCGATGTTTCGATACCGCGATGAATAATCCCAACGTCCCGCCGCCGAATTTTGGGGTATTGCAGGTGTGACAATCTTGGCAGACGTAAAATGCCTAGAAACAGGGCACCCTGAGTAGCCCCGCGTTTAGCAGCGTGGCGTATCGAAGGGTGCCGTTTCACGTTTTACGTCTGCCTATTTAACAAGCGTCATCTTCTTCGACTCAGTGAATTTACCGGCTTGAAGCCTATAGATATAAATTCCACTGGATACCTGACTGCCGGCATCATCTTTACCATCCCAGACTGCGTCATAATAACCTGCGTCTAAGAAATTTCCAAACACCGTTCTTACTTCTTGTCCCTGAATGTTGTAGATCATTAAAGTTACATTCGAAGGTTCCGGAATGCCGAATGAAATGGTCGTCGAAGGATTAAACGGATTCGGATAATTCTGTGATAGCTCGAATTGATCGGGAATTACAGACGCTTCACCGTTTCTCTTTTCTAAGCCACCGCCGCCGCCGCTGCATTCGCCCACACCTAAAGATGTAGAAGCCGTCTGTGTTCCGCTGGTCACAGTCAGATACAGCCAAAAGCCCGGCCCATAAGACTTGGTGAGTGACGGGCCGGTTCCCAAAATACCGCTTTCGTTAGATGATGTCCATTGATAGCTGTATGATCCATTTCCGCCAGACGGTTGCGCATGCCATGTGTGTGAACCGGAAAATTTAGGGAAACAATCGGGACCAGAGATGGATACCGTAAGTGGCGGGGGATTACTGACCGAAACGGTCTTGGTAAAATAGCCCGTAACATTTGTGCTTTGATTAGTCACTTCACATTTGATTTGCAATTCCGTTCCGCAGGAAATGGTTCTATTCAAAGTGGAAGAAGTCCCGCCGGGATTTACAAATTGCCAGGTCGAGCCTGAATTAGTGCTGGTAGACCAACGATAGGCAGGATTACTTCCGCCATTGATGGGAGACGCCGTCCATGTGTAGTTGCCGGTGATATACGCTGTCGAAGGACCTGAGATCGTCACTCCCGTGCCGATGGCACGTAAGGCAAATGCATTTTGTATTTCATCATGTTTGTCCGGCCAACCATAACCCATTAAGGTACTGTTAGCGACAAATAGACCGGTCTTAACTTGATCCACAAATTGAATTGAATTATGGGAATAATAAAGTCCCCACAGAATAAGATAATCCAAAGGATAACCGCTAAATGCTGTTTGATTTCTCTTCATATCCCATAAGGTATTGCTTAACAACATACCCATGGTGTGTGGGATGCCCGCGGGACTATGATCAAAATAGCCGAATTGGGCGTAGTTATTGTAATTAAGTGACGACGCGGGAATCACCAAACTTCTCTCATGACCGGGGCTTATACGATTCAGCCATTCGCCGATAAGTACTGTATTCAAATTTGGAATAGCCCCAAAGCTATAGGCCGCCGAAGCTGCAAAATAGTCGGCATAGCCCTCGTGAAGGGATCTTCCATTAATGGAATCCGAACCCTGTCCATAGGCCAAGCCAAATTGATAAGCAATGGTGTGCATGTATTCATGATACATTACGTCATTTTTTCTTGCAAAATTATTGTAGCCGGATGATCCTGCGGCGTCGCCTAGAAATATCTCCGATGTTTGTATAAAAGTGTGGGCGTCATCCCGGACTTCAGTGATCAAAGGGTTTTCTCGATCCTTTGGGTTTGGGTTTGGTACCTCTGTTCTTGTATAGTAATGCGTATATATTTTTGCCTGAGGTGTAGTGTACCCAAACGTATTGAAATTAATGGACGGCAGGAAATCGTTTCGAAACCGGTCGACATGATAATAGGTGTTAACCTCGTCAAATGAACCAACGGAAGGGTCAAACCGGAAATCATTCTGGCTGTTATAGGCCCGGCCATGGCCGCCGGATTGTTCATAAGTGTATGATTTTGCCCATTGGCCTTCAACATATCCATTGCCCGTGAGCCTGGGCAAAGTCACATCCTCGGCAGGCGTTCTCGGATCGATCTTATACACTTTTCCCAATCCGTCTGTCAGACGGCAGATCATATTGGTCGCAAACAGGATATTTCCATTGTCAGCGCTAACTGCTACGCTAAATTCTGCATGAGGGATCATAGTTCGAATATAGCAGAGATAGGCCAAATAGTATGAAGAGTCTTTGGGACAAATCACCAATTCCGGAATTACGGTATTCACTACATTAGTGTCATTTATTCCTAAATGATTCTTCGCAATTTGAGTAGCTTGCTCACCTGACACCGAAGGCGTCACATTATTTAAACTGATATCGTCATAAAAATTCCCATTGAGGCAAAAAATAGCTCCGTTTTTATTAAAATGAACGGCATATTCCCCGTCCAGCACCCGCACGCCTTTATAGTTTTGATCAAAATCAAAATGTTCTGTCCCCAATGTCGTTGAAGTTGATCGTTTCAATTTTAATTCATCTTCCGGATTTTCGATTTTGAATAACTTTTTATGTTGTCTTAGCGCCTGTTTTGCTAGATCTTTTTTGTGCAATCCGTTCGTGTTATTCAATTTCAATTCGCTCCCCCATAAGAAGCTCGGCGTGCGGCTTTTATCAGACCACGAGATATTCCATTCATTGTCTTTATTAAATACACTGTCAAAATAGGCTCTTTGCAAAGAATCATTCTTAATATTTCTTTGCGCAAATACCGGAACAACAAGAAACAATGCAATGGCGATAACGGACGAGATGCGTGTAAACGTTTTCATAAATGAACTCCTCATTAAGTTGGGCGGCTTGCAATTAGACAAACTTTTTCATAAAATAAGGCGGTAACAGAAAAGGCACATTATTCCCTCTAAGGAATAAAACCTTTTTTGATTATCTTACTCTATAAGGCCGTTGATGAGACTCCGCCAAGGAACGATCATCAACGGTCTTCTTTTATCACCTCCTCGGCATTCTTACTCTCAGTGTTTTATTATGGATGTATTTACCCATAACCCGTCAGTGCCAAGTCCAAAATACACCTTATTACCGAATATTGTTAAAGCGCTGACATACGGGTATAGTAAATTTGGGTGCGGTAATCCTTCGCTTACATCTAACCACGTCCTGCCATAATTATGAGATACATAACGATACACGATAATCGTGCTGTCTTTCATCGCCGCGTCGTTCCCGGTCGGTGAAAAGGATTCGGGAACAACCGTAACCCACTGGTAACCGCCGTCCGTAGAATAGTAGATGTTATTCAGGCCTATCGCAAAAATGTCCTTCCCGTTGGTCGTTAAGGCATCTATCCTTTCTGTAAATAAGCCCACATCGGACGTTTGGGTTTCTGAGTTCCATGTGGACGTCCAGGTCTGTCCATTATCCCTTGAGATCATAACCCCGCGATGCTCCGTGCTGATAAAGACCGTATGACCTAAGCTTACAAAATCGGTCGCTACGGTTTGCTGTATATGAGCCGATTCAATCCAGTTCTGCCCACGATCCGTCGAATAGCACAGCTTCGTGTACCAGTTTAAATGTTGTGAAACGGCCGCATATATAACACCTTCGCACGAACCAAGAGCGGTAATAAATGTAGAGTCCTTGTCATAAACAGTCTGCCATGATAGCCCTTTATCGGCTGAGCGATAGATTCCGTCAACAAAAGTTCCAACGAACAGATACGTAGTATCATTCACAGAGAGCGACCCAAACGATCGCACCCACCAGTAGGGTAAGTTCGGTAACCCTGTACTAATAGATTTCCAAGTCTTTGCATCGTCTGATGAAACATAGATACTATCGGCGGCCACATAGATAGAAGACTCAAATGCATGTATTATTCGAATGTCTCGCCCTTTAAACCCGGGAATTTCCGTCCAGCCTTCTCCCTCCTCATCCGATTTTTCGCAAGAGATGATTTGGAATAGTATTACTAAGGCACAAAAGATGCCGAACTTGATGTTTTTGAGTTTCATGAGCAGCCCTTCGTATTTACTTGACTAAATATCACATAACCTGCTTCAGCTTCCGGCGGTATTCCCTTTTATTTCTTCAGCTTAATTTTCTTGTTTTAGAATGGATGTATTCACCCACACACCGCTCTCGCCGAGTCCTAAATACACTTTATCACCAAGTATGGCAAGGGCATTTAAATGGCCGGGCCATGGCAGTCAATTGTTTACTTCAGACCACGTTCTACCGTAATTATGAGACACAAAATAATCGACCATGAGCGTGCTGTCTTTCATGACGGCATGATTGCCTCCGGGTGTAGTATATTGAGCGCCACCAACGAGAATCCAGGAGTATCCGAGATTCATTGTATAATACGTATATGCATTTCCAACTATAAAGACATCTTTGCCGTTGCCGGCTATGGATTCTATCCAGGTTGCATAAACTTCACCCTCAGCCTTACCGGTTTTAGGATCATAAGTGCATGTCCAGGTCATACCTTTATTGCGTGTGATCATGACCCCGTTCCAGGCCGTGCTGAAAAATATCGTATTACCGATACTTACCGAAGCTCCAAAAGCTTTTGCAGGCGCGTTGGTGGATTCAATCCATGACTGCCCGCGATCCGTCGAATAGTATACTTTCGCATAGCC
>JAEUSJ010000198.1:0-3649 GCA_016788215.1 bacterium
CCTTCGGGCAATCAGCTGGGTGAATTGTGAACCAAAATCGAGAATGATGATCGTCTCTGAGTGCTGCACGGTTTAAATCTCAATGTAGAATACAGAACTTGTTATTTTATTTTTTGATATATCATCCAAGCTTTTTCAAAATCTTTTAACAAAAAACTTTTTTTCGTCTCTCCCAACAACGGATTTTTGTTTCTTAAATCTTCGATTGAAGCCCAGCAAAACTCAGAATGCTCGCTCGACAATTTCACTTCCTCTGAATCCGTTTCGGCTAAGTAATCAATGGAAACGAGTATTCGGCCGTTGTACTCACCGTGCCAGACATCTGCCGGAGAAAGAATTGTAATGTTTAATCCCGTTTCCTCTTTGATTTCTCGAAGGATACCCGTATTGGGATCTTCATCGGTTGTTAACCGCCCACCCGGCGGGCCCCACACCTTGGGTTCATTATTCCTTTTGAGCAGGAGAAATTTGTTATCGCGGAATACATAAGCAATAACGGCTAAACGGTGGGTATAAGACATACGGGTAAATTGCAAATGATTAAGTAGAACTATCGTTTCTTCTTTTTCAGGGCAAGATATTTTTTTCTACCCAGCCGAATAGCCGCGTCCGCAAATGCCGTGGGTTCCCATCCGAAACTTTTAACTTCTTTTCCTTCAAGATGTTTATAGGTGGAAAAAAAATGCTCGATTTCAACCAGCAAATGGTGCGGCAGCTGCTCTACGCGGGAAACATCCTTGTAATGCTCATCTCCGATCGCCACGGAAATGATTTTATCGTCCGGCCCTTTATCGTCCCTCATCCGCAAAACGCCCAGCGGCCGAACTTCCACGAGAATACCAATCGCCAACGGCTGGCTGGTTAACACCAGAATATCCACCGGATCCCCGTCGTCGTAATGCGTGCCGGGTATAAACCCGTACGCCGTCGGGTAGTGAACGGCTGAATACAGAACCCTGTCCAGTTTAAAAATCTCCAGATCAGCATCGTATTCATATTTATTTCGGCTTCCTTCCGGGATTTCTATGATCGCATTAACCACTTTTGGAAAGCGCGCCCCAATCGGAAAGTCTTTCAGATTCATTTCGTTCCTTTAATTTGTGGCGGCAATATGTCAAAAAAAGTTATAAGATACAAAGAAAAGATTGCCTAAGATAATTTTTTCAGAGACCGGTTAGCCGCGACCAGTATGGGATCCCACACAGGGGAAAACGGCGGCGAATATAAAAGATCCAGGCGTGAAATGTCGCTTACGGTCATTTGATTTTGAATGGCCACAGATAAAATATTAGCCCGCGATGCAGCGCCTTCCTCTGCGATCAGATCGGCACCTATCAGCTGTTTAGTGAGTTTATCCATAATGAACTTGATGAATATGGGCGTGGTGCCGGGATACGATTTAGATCTCGAGTAGGCTATTACCGATTCCGTTACTGCTCGAAATCCAAGTAATTCAGCTTCAGCTGACCGCAAGCCAACGCCGGCAGCTTCCAGGTCAAATATTTTTACAGCTGTGGTCCGTACCACACCCGGAAACTCTGACATCTCACCCGCTAGGTTTTCACCTGCTATCCATCCCGTTTTATTAGCTATATTTCCAAGGGGAAGAAAGATTGCTTTATTAGATATTATGTTTCTTATTTCTGTACAAGCGCCTGCCGCATAAATATTATCCACGTTCGTCCTCATATGCGAATCAACTACAATTCCTCCAGAAGCGCCGCATCGGATACGGGCATTTTTGGCAATGGCCGTGTTCGGCTCAAATCCCAGCGCTAATAAAATCAGATCGGCTTCGAATGTCCCGTTAGTCGTAACAACTTTTGTTGCGAGTCCGTTTTCAATATGAATATCCGTCACCGATGCATTCCCGATGAAATTAATCCGTTGTCTTCTTAATTCGTCCAGGATGATTTTCTGCGACTCTTTCTCCATGGTGTTCATCGGCAAAGGCGATTTGTGTAATACGGTAATATCCGGGCAGTGTGGTGATAAAGCCTCCGCCATTTCCATGCCGATAAAACCTCCGCCCAGAATCAATGCTTTCTGCGGGCGATGCAGCGCGATATGTTCCTTTAATGCAATGCTGTCCCGAAGGTATTTAATTGAAAATACATTTTTTGCCATTATCCATGCCGGGTTTGGTATGCGAGCGCGGGCGCCGGTTGCTACGAGGAGTTGGTCATAAGGATATTCGGACGATTTGTTTTTTTTGATATCCGTAACGATGATTTTTTTTCTGTGCGGCAGGATTTCCTCAACCCGATGTAAAGTTTTAACTGTGCATTTTTTTTCCTTTTGGAATTCTTCCGGAGTAAATGTAATAATACTTTGATAATTCGGAATCACGCCTCCGATATAGTACGGCATAGAGCACGTCCCGTATGAAATGAATTCGCCCTGCTCAAATAGCGTGATATTCAGATTCGGATTGATTCGCTTTGCTTTGGCCGCCGCCGCCGGGCCCGCCGCAACGCCGCCGATGATCACTATGTTTTTGGATTTTATTTTCATAGGTTAGGTGATAATAGTAATTACCGGTTTTTTCGTTTTGAATTCCTCCATTACGTTTTTTGAGGCTTCTTCTTAGCCGCGGGAAACAGAATATTATTCAGAATCAACCGGTAACCCGGTGAATTTTTATGCAGAGCCAAATCGGTCGGCGGATCGCCGACGGCGTGCGCATAATCTTCCGGGTCATGGCCGCCGTAAAATGTGAACATACCTTTCCCGAAATTACCGTGTATGTATTTTGCAGATAAGATCGACGCATCTTCGCCCATGATGACTATGTTATCTTTGATCAATGACCTTTTATAACCGGTCGTTTGCCCCATGAAGCCCTTTACTGTTGAAACATGGTTTTGCGTCAGCATGGCCGGAACGGGATCGTACTTTGCTGAAAAATCGAAAAGCGTGAAATAATCTTCTTCGGGCGTTTTCAAACGCCCTGTTAAATTGGATGGATGATCGATATCGGAAAATTCATATACATACGGATTCATCTCAACTCTGAATCCGGTAAAAGCGAGCGACTGTGCATACTGGAGTTTGGAATTGGATTGCGGATCGGCCGGATCCCCGTCATACATGGACTCGCAGATATCTGTGTTTTGGGCCGCCAGTGCGATATCAAAGCTGTCCGTTGCGCCGCACATGGCGAACAAAAACCCGCCCTTCGCAATGTAGTCTTTCATCATTCTGACTACGGCTAATTTTTCTTTCGACACCTTAGCGAATCCCATCTGACGGGCAAAAGCTTCATAGTCATTTTGCTGTTGTAGGTACCAGGGCGCCTGCGAATAAATTGAAAAAAATTTTCCGTATTGTCCGGTGAAGTCTTCGTGATGCAGATGCAGCCAGTCATAATCGGACAGCCTGCCCTGCAGCACTTCCAGATCGAATATTTTATCGTACGGAATTTCCGCATATTCTAACGCCATCGTGACGGCATCGTCCCAGGGTTTCTTATCCGGCGGCGTATAGACGGCAATCCTGGGCGCCTTCTCAAGCAATATGGCCTCCATGTTTTCCTCTGCAATCGTCTGGTATGCTTTGACGACGTCCGAAGCGCTGAGCAAGAGCGCGGTCACGCCGCGTACCAGGCAGTCGTTCTCAATGTCTGAGGAATAGTTCATCATGAAAGAGC
>JAEUSJ010000198.1:3746-5206 GCA_016788215.1 bacterium
AGCGCTGAGCAAGAGCGCGGTCACGCCGCGTACCAGGCAGTCGTTCTCAATGTCTGAGGAATAGTTCATCATGAAAGAACCGCCCCGATAGTTAAGAAGCCATTCGACGTTTACTTCTTTTTCCAAAGCTTTAAATGCAATACCATACGCCTTAAGATGGTCGTTCTGTTTAAGATCCATGGGAATCAGCATTTTCTGAGCGGAGACGGGAAGAGAAAAACTTAGCGCCGCGATCAACAGGCAAAGATGTACAAGATTACGTCTAAGGAATGGAGATAAGTCATTGAGCCATTTATTCATCACTCACTATTCATTTCTTGTTATATGTTTTTTATTTCTTTTACGGTGAGAAACTGTATCTTACGTCGCAAAAAAAAAGTAAATAATAAAATGAATAAATTATTCCAAGGCAAAAATTTTATGAACCTCTTCAGGCGTCTTTGCGTTCAAAAGCTTTTCCTTATTCTTGTCTGTTCGCAGAAATTTCGCGATCTGCGCCAATGCTTTTACGTGGGGCCCGGAGACGGAAGGCGGGGAAACGAGCATAAAAAATAATTTTACGGGCTGGCCGTCGGCGGCGTCAAAATGAATACCCTCCCGTTTAATTCCGAATGCGCCAACCAGACGATTCACGCCGGACGTCTTTCCGTGCGGCACAGCAACGCCTGCTCCCAAGCCCGTGCTTAGTTTGGATTCACGTTCAATAACCGCTTCCCGAACGGCGGTCTTGTCTAGAAGAAATCCCGCCCGGTCAAGTATGGTAATTAATTCATCGATGATTTCTTGTTTGGTCAAGCCCTTCAGATCCAGATAGATGGTGGAAGGCAAAAGTATCTCAGATAGTTTTGATTTTGGTCCCGGCTTCAAAAGTATATCCTCCGTAGTAGTAGTTAGACGCGGTAAAATAGCTAATGCGGCGTTCTATTTCAATTGTTATTTACCTCCAGAAAATAAAAAAGTTTCATGTAAAGTCCTTGGGAGGCACAATCACCACTTCCTCCCGTTCAATTATAACCTGCCCGGGCCTGGAACCTTTACGTTTGCGAACATATTTTCTTAAGGTGTAAGCGACGGGAACGAGCGAGGAGGATTTGGCTTTGCTGAAAAAAGCCGCAATGGAAGCCGTCGTTTCAATTGCCTGCTTGCCCGGATTATCCTTACGTCCATCCCGCTTTAACACAACGTGTGAACCGGGCACGCCTCGCGCATGAAACCAGTAATCGTCGCTTTTGGCAAATTTGAAAGTCAGTTGGTCGTTTTTAGTATCGTTTTGGCCAACAAATACCCGCCAGTTTCCCGGCACAACAAACTCCCGAAAAGTCGGCGCTTCTTTTTCTATTTTTGTCCGAGTTTCTGCAGATATTTTTTTGACCCAGCCGGCATGAACAAACTCATCATATATTTTCTCAATTTTCTTCCAATCGCGTGTTTCGCCGTTCTCAAATTCCTTTTTTAAAAAC
>JAEUSJ010000199.1 GCA_016788215.1 bacterium
AATGATCCAGCTGAACAAATCCGCCGTAACCGTATTTTTCTTTCAGGTTGGGCCAATTTTCCGGCAGGATGTGCGTGTGAATATCGATTTTAAGCATAAATTATTTTCCAGACTTATTTTTTCGGGTAATCCAATGTGTTTCGACTCGATACGGAAAACTTGCATCAGAGCTATATTTGTTATATTTATATTCATAATAGTCGCGTAATAAAAGCAGGTCAATATCATAAATATTTTCTCTCTCCAGCCATTTTAAGATGGTTTGTTCTAGTAATTCCGTTTTGAGTTTTACATTTCCCAAATAGAGAACAGTCGGACGTTCCTGCAAAACTGATTTTTCATGATCAAACCAACCCATGATATCTTCCAACTCCAACTCTTTTTCGTCATGATACCAAATAGGAGTAAAAATATTGACGCGCTCAAGCCCGGAACCAAAATCAACTGATAAACGCTCATGAGTAATTTCCTCCGGGTCAGGCGGTTCAAAAGGCCTTCGAATATCCAGCCTATATTCAATATCGGCTTTGTACAACGCTGCGGCAACCACGCGCGTTTCTTGCGCTCGAGGTCCATGATTAAAAGTATAATTATAAAGAAGCTGTTTAAGAAGCGCTTCATCTTCCCATACTTTCAAACGATAGGCTTGGGGGCCTTCCGGCTTCTCTCGAATAATCAAAACCGGGTTATATCTTTTAAATCCCTCGTAATTCCAAGACAAAAGTTCCCAGGCAAGTTCCTCGTCGCTGACGTTATTTTTCAAGTATAGAATGACTAGCCGGTCATTTTCTTCAAAAGGGTAAAAGGTGTAGCTTCCTAGGCGAGGATTTATGTCTATATAACCATTATCTTTTTTACTCACGTAAAAAACGTAGGCTTGGAATTCTTTACCATCTGAAGAAACGTACATCGTTTTTTCGTCGTACTTAAATCGCTGTTTGAAAGTGACCCTGTAAGCGAGCCGGTCCAGTATCGCCGCCGTGTGTTGCTCTTGACGGCGTTCAGATTGCACCATGTAAGGATAAGCGGCAATGTCCAGCAAATGCTCAGGCATAGAAAGAAACGTGTCTGATACCAGATCATACCATCGTATTCCATCGCTATTGGGGATTTGTTTTTTGACATAATGCGAGAGTAAATAATTCCAATCATGAACCAGCCCGCCTTCCTCAATATATTCCATATCCATCAGAAAATAACCAATAAGTGCAAGCGTCTGCGCCTGTATATCGCCGAATTGTTTTCTTTGATCGCGAGAGCCTATACTGTAATTGCACCTGGAAATGAGTTGCCACATTTCATCGGGATTTTTAATTTCTTCTTCTTCCTTTTCGTTGCGAAACGTGAAAAGAAAAGTCAGAAATTTGGCATCATACCAATCCTCTTCGTCATCGGTTTTTTCAAAGGAAATATTAGCTTCATCTCTCAGTACTTCTACCAGCTTATCCTGGCTCAAGGAAGAACGAAAATACAATACTATATCAACGGGCATAATAATTTTTTAAAAAAATGTAACCATTCAGCTTATTTGTTTCCCGCAGATATCGCAAATTTACGCAGATTAAATTGCTGCGTGCATATGCGAAATTTGCGGAGATGTATTTAGGTTTTTCTAAGTCGTTTTACTTATCCTCTACCACGGCTATTTCTTCTTCGTTAAGACCGTACAATTTATAAACAGCCTCGTCAATCTGACGATCAAGGCTTTCACACAACACCTCAAGACGTGTCCGCTCAGCATCGACTTTGGCTACACTCAAGGTTTGCTTTGCGGCTAACATTCTTTCTACAAGCTCAACAATGTGATCGTACTGAGATTTATCTTGAGAATTCTTAAAGTCGATTTTGTAAATAGGTAACTCACCAAAATATTGTTTTGTACATGTTATCCACCCACCTCTGAATACGTTACTTGTTCTTCTTAAAAGCCAAAAAAGTAATTTGGAATTCAATAACCCCAATACATATTCTGGTCTTAGTTTACAATCATCAGATATTGTAATTGTGAATCCTCCGCTTGCCATAGGACAAATTTGACCTTTTTCAGAAGGTATCAATGCAAATATCCCTTTGTCCGCGAGTAACGGTACAATAATTTGAGCATGATCATGCAACTCTAAATTTCGAGGTGCACTAAACCCAAACCATTCTCTGAACTGTTTACGTTTTTTTAAACTTGAAATATTGGAGTGTAAATAGGCGTAAGCTTTAGGAAAATTCCTTTTTAAATCTTTTTCATTGTAGAGCCGATAACGTTCATTTGACAAAAAATAGGGAAATATAATTTTCCATCTTTGAGATGTGTTAAAAACATAACGATTGAAATCACTTGCAAAAATCGGCTCACGTAAAATCTCTGATTCTACTGTTTTTGCTCCATTTTCAATAATAAAAACCTCATCATCTCCGGTACTACTTCCTCGACTCATTTCTGCAGGCAAATCCAAAAGTCTTACTGCATTTAAGAACATTTTTTTTGTGATTTCTGAAATACTTTTGCCATCAAACAGCCATGTGGCCTCATCTAATTTTACCCTATCTATGGTTCGAAAGTTCAAAGAATTAAGCGACAACTGATCTGCCTTAGATTCAGAGTATTGAAGATAATTATTCTGCTGCTTAGCAAGAAATAGTAAACATGAATATGTTGTAGCAGAAAAAACCTGATCGTTTCCAAAGTTAACAATTTTTGACAAGGCTTTTTGTTCCGCAATAAAGCTTCGAAGCCCTTCACCATAGTCTGTTGTAAAAAATTTGTTTGGAAGAATGTATCCGAGAAAACCGTTTTTTTGCAAAAGTTTAAAACCCTGCTCAACGAACCCGACATATAAATCACAGTTCCCCTTTACTGAGGTGAACGCTTTTGCCAAGTAAGAAATCTGTTCAGTTGGAAGATTTTGTATTCTAACATACGGCGGATTTCCAACTATTGCATCAAAGCCACCGCGTTTCATAATTTCAGGAAAATAATCCTTAAAATTCATAGGCCTCAGATGCTTCGTATCTGCATCACCAAAGAGAGTTCCTTCGAATATATCCGTACCTATCAATGAATTTCCGCAGACTATATTGAGTTTCAGATCGGGAAGAATTTTTTCTTTGAGTAAATTAAACTGGTGAGCGTCGTTCATGGTGACGTCTTCAAGAAGTTTTAGATACAGGGAAAGCTGTGTCACTTCAGTGGCCTGAAAATCAATGTCCACACCGTAGATGTTCTTCAGCAAAATATCGTGTTTCTTTTTCAGCGTCAGCATGATCTTGCCGTCACGCATCTGCGTGTCGCCCGGGGTAATTTTGTCAGAGTTTTCCGCGTAATAGCGACGGTGATATTCGAGCAATTCCGTATAGACTTCGATGAGAAAAGAACCCGATCCGCAGGCAATGTCCGCAAACGCCATTTCGGATATTTCCTCCGGCGTTTTGCCTTCGATCATTTTCCCTACCGTGTTTTGGACAATATACCGCACGATGTATTCGGGAGTATAATAAACGCCGCCCGCTTTACGCACTTCAGGTTTTTCTTCGACCTTGACCCTTTTCTCCGTGGCGCGTACGACTTTACCGAGAAACCGTTCGTAAATACTGCCGAGAATAAAGACCGGAATCTGATCAAAATGATAATTGCACTGAGGGCCGGAGAGTTCAAAACATATTTCGGAAAAATCCGAATCGTCGGCCATGCGGAATTTAGGGCTGTCCAGCAGTTCGTGCGATTTGAAAACAAGTCCGTTGTATTTAGGAGCAAGTATCTGGCCTAGTTTAATGAACGACTTCCATGCGCCTTGCGCCCCGGCAAACGTTTTAACAGTTTCTTCCTCGATGCCTTTATCCTCGAGAAACCGGATAAATACCAACCGGTCAATCGTACGCTGCACCACTTCCGTCAGCGTTTCACCGTCCAATTCCTGGTTTTCTTTCTTAAACGCTTTCGCTAATCGCTCACGATAGCCGTCCAAATCTTCAAGAAATGCCTCATCCACCGTCTGAATAGCCATCCTGAATAAAGCCGTCTGCACGCTTCGGCCTTTGGGCTTTGGCAGTTCGAGCGCAAATTTTTGAATGGAACCGGCGGCAACGGCTTCACGTCCAAAAAGATAGAAAATTTCAGAAAATTTCTTTTCGTCTGTGTATTCCGAATAATGAAAGGACTTTATTTTACGGTTAAGGGCCGTATGGATATCGGGTTTATAGCGGCAATCAATGATATGAAATTCTTCAAAATCGGTTAAAACGCCTATCGGATGATTCTTGTGCCAGCCGTAGCGTATGATCTGATGGTAATCGTCTGCATTATTGAGTGACCGTGAAGGTTTTTTGGCTTCAACAAAAAACCTGACATCCGACTCTCTGAAATTTGGTGCAATATAAAACGCATAGTCCGCGCGTCTTTGGGAACCACCGGTCTTTACCGGCTCCTCGATCTGAACCTCCTGTTCGTAGGGATTTTTTTGCCGAACATGGTTTACATCCCATCCTAAAGCATCAAACAATTTATTAATGAAATCCTGACGGACTTGAGACTCCTGATATTCGGCGGCAAGATACTTAGATTCATGCGTTCTGAAATCAGAAACGAGTTCCCTGACTATTTCAAGGGCTTCATTCATGTAGAATTGATTTGTGAAGAATATTAGCTGCTCAAGATTAATGGAGTTGAATATTATTCTTAGGACAACTTAAGGTTTTTAATATTTAGAGGAAACAGAATTTCGTTATATATTATTTTTCTGCATCACGTTTTATGATCCGGAGCATTACTTTCCGAATCACCCCGCTAAAAAGGCCGATCACATTCCAGTAGCGGATAAATTTTTTACGACTTGATTCATCCGTGCACTGAACACGCGTTTCCGTGGATAGCTCGGTGTTTGCTTGATCGATCGGACGTAATGAAAAATTCCATACGGCTTTGGCAAAACCTGTTTTGTTGAACGATCGGAATTGTTCCGGCGACATGCGTACAATATCTCCCGACAATTTCCAAAACTTGCCGACAACACCAATAACCAATTCATCGCTGCGTTTTTCATACAGCAATATAAAACCGGAGCTGGAAATGTCAGAGACAGTCAGTTTATTTCTTTTTAAAACATTTTTTTTTGATCTGAAGATAACAGGTAGGCCCCGAAGAAAAAACAAAATACGTATGAGCGGAGAAT
>JAEUSJ010000019.1:0-19056 GCA_016788215.1 bacterium
CTGGCAGACGACGCGCCGCATCCCGTGGTGGAATTTTTGTTCTATTCTCATCCGGCGATATCAAAACGTGTTCGCGCCGCAGAAGCTTTTGTATTGTAGGAGGCCACAGATTCACAGATCAGAAAATATGAAATACACCGAAGATAAATACCCGTTACAGGAACAAAGCTATCAGATCATTGGTCTATGCATGGAAGTTCACCGCACTTTAGGCAAAGGGTTACTCGAAATAGTTTATAAGGATGCCATAGAACATGAGTTCAATCAAAACAACATCCCGTATGCCCGTGAAAAACAATTCAAGGTTGAATATAAAGGAGTGATCCTGCCCCATTTTTTCTATGCTGATTTTGTAGTGTTTAATAAAATCATATTAGAAGTCAAGGCTCAAAAAGGAATAGTAGACGAACATTACGCTTGGGTGATAAACTATCTCGCCATATCGAAGTGTCCCTTGGGTCTAATTGTCAACTTTGGTGAAAATTCGTTAGTTACAAAAAGAGTTATCTTATAATCTGTAAGGTTAGTTTCGAATTTTGTTTTTAATAAAAAACTTTCTCTTAATCTGTGAATCTGTGGCAATTTGGTTTTTAATAACAAATTTTCTCTTAATCTGTGAATCTGTGGCAATTTGGTTTTTAATAACAAATTTTCTCTTAATCCGTGAATCTGTGGCAATAATATATGCTTCAACTCGTTAACATCACCGTCGACTTCGGCGGACGCGCGCTCTTCCGCGATCTAAGCTGGCAGATCAACCGTAAAGACCGCGTGGCTCTCATCGGCGCCAACGGTGTGGGAAAATCCACGCTGCTCAAGATCATCAATAAACAATTTCAGCCTACTTCCGGAGTCGCGGCGCATAATAAAAATCTGCAGATCGGCTATTTGCCGCAGGACGGACTCCATGCACACGGCAAGGAGTTGATCCATGAGGTAATGACCGCATTTGAGGAAGTGATCGACGTTCATGAAAGAATGAAAAAGATCGAAATCGCGATGACCACGATCGACCATGAATCGGACGAATTTCATAAAATGATCGATACGTATGGAAATCTCCAGCACCGTTTCGAAGATCTCGACGGCTTTTCAATCGAGTCCAAAGCGGCAAAGGTTCTGGTCGGCCTCGGTTTTAAAGAACCCGATTTTACAAAAATGTGCGAACTCTTCAGCGGCGGCTGGCAGATGCGGATTGCGCTCGCCAAATTGTTACTGCAAAATCCCGATCTGCTTCTGCTGGACGAACCCACGAATCACCTTGATATCGAATCGATCGAATGGCTTGAAAATTATCTGAATAATTATGAAGGCGCTATCCTGCTTGTTTCCCATGACCGCTACTTCATTGACAAAGTATGCAATCGTATTACCGAGTTGGATCGCCTTGTTCTGACAGACTATTACGGCGATTACGAATCGTTTGAAGAACAAAAAGCGATGGCCGAGGAACAACTGCTCAGTTCATACGAGCGCCAGCAGAGCGAGATTCAGCGAATTCAGTTATTCATCGACCGTTTTCGTTACAAAGCATCTAAAGCCCGGCAGGCACAAAGCAAAATAAAGTTCCTCGATCACATGGACAAGATCCAGCTTCCCGATGACGAAAAAAAAGCGATCCAGTTCCGCTTCCCGCAGCCTCAAAAAAGCGGCCGCGTAGTACTGGATGTTCAGGACATTTCCAAAAGTTACGACGGCCGGACTATTTTGAAACCACTCAACTTGACGCTGGAACGCGGCGAGAAAGTTGCGCTCATCGGGGCCAACGGCGCGGGAAAATCTACACTGCTGCGCATCATCTCCGGTTTTGAAACGCCTGACAGCGGATCGGTTTCACTTGGACATAACGTCACGCTGGAATATTTCGCACAGCAGCAGTCGGATAAATTGGATGCAACTAAGACCGCTTATGAAGAAGTGGCGTCGTCGGGTTCCAATCAGCCCCCGCTGGTATTACGAACTATTCTTGGCGCATTTTTATTTTCAGGCGATGATATTTATAAAAAGGTCGGCGTATTGAGCGGCGGTGAAAAATCGCGCCTGGCTTTTGCAAAAATGCTTTTGAATCCGGCTAACTTCATCATTCTGGACGAACCGACCAATCATATCGACGCGCAATCCAAAGAAATTCTGCAGGGTGCGTTAACGGAGTTTCAGGGAACCTTGCTGATCGTTTCCCACGACCGGCATTTTATGAATAACCTGGTCAACAAAGTGATCGAGATAAGGGACGGTAAGATCAAAACGTATCTCGGGAACTTTGATTACTATCACGACTGCAAATTAAAAGAAGCTGAAACGGCCGTTGAAAACGCCAAGATATCCAAGCCCGTTATCCCGGAAGACAAAGTAAAAAGAGCCGCAAAACGCGATGAAAAAAAGAAATTAGCGGCGGAAGAAAAAAAACATCAAAAGAAAATTGCCGATATTGAACGGGCCATTCAGGAGCAGGAGAAACTAAAATTAGAAATTGAAACGGAATTGTCGGATCCCGAGGTTTATAAAAAAGCTGAGAAATCGCAACATTTGCAGAATCAATACCATGTGGTTACTGAAAAGATATCCAAACTCTACGAAGATTGGCAAAAAATGATGTAAAATAGAAAGCCCCACGGTTTTAACGCCGCGGGACTTTCTTATGAGGAGGAGAGGAGAAATTTGAAGTCTTCAATAAATCTAACTACTTCTACGAAAAATTATTCCAAAAGGTTTCAAAGTATTTACCATCACTGTATAACCGCTTTAACCCATAAGGGTCATGACATCGGAAGCAGCTTTTAATCTTCACCACGCACTGTCGCGCCGGTCTTCTTAGCTTTAAATCCTCCCGCCAGATCCATAACACACATATAACGATACTGCTGATGCGGCCCGCACGCAATGCCAACCACTTTGAATTGCGGATTAAAAATGTTTTTTCGATGGCCGCGCGACGGTACGCCGTCGTCTATAATTAGCGATAAAACGATTCGACGCGCGATATTATTTCCATAGTCCACGTTCTCACCGGCTGTTGACAGCCATTGCCCATAGCGTTCGATCCGGTCAAACGGCGAGCTCCCGTCACGGCCGGTGTGTCCTGTTTCTGTTGTCTCACCCTGATCATCGGCATGATCCCGCGCTGCAAGCGACAAGCCGCGTGATACACGCAATGTATCAACAGGTTCGGCCGCCATCAAAAAATCATAGCATTCTGCCGCCGCACTCTCGCCTTCTGTTGTCATGATTGCCGTTTCTCCGGGATATTTCATGAGATTACCGTCAAATAATCCCATGACTTTCTTGACATGCTTCGCATACTCTTTCGGGTTTGAGCGAACCCGGTTCAGTTCATAGTAAACCTGTTTTTCTAGGTCGCTCAAAAAATTCATCGATACGGGTTTCGCCTCATTCTGGGCCGGTAGATGAGCTGTATTAATTAAAATAAAAAAAGCGCCAAACCATGATTTCATGTTTCTTCCTCTCAAATAATGAAGATGTTAGAACGACGCAACGTCTATAGTATTCCCGCAGATGATGCAAATCTTCGCAGAGTAAGTTTACCGCGTATATCAGCAAAATCTGCGGGTGATAATTTATGGTTTTTTGCTTTTTAGATCAATCTCGTGTAATTTATGCAAATCTTCGCCCGATATGAAATGAAAAAAATTCAGAAAATTGATTTAGTTTTTGCCTGCTTACTTGGATTATTATCCTTTTTCTATCCGATTTCCGGAAGAGACCTCTCATTCGATGAAGTGGCTTCAATTAAAATCCTGGACCGTAACGGATACTTGCTAAGAGAAGTCCTGTCCATCCAACAGGGTAAAGGCCACTGGACGCCGCTGGCGGAGATCAGTTCACGCGCCGTCGAGGCCGCGATAGCAGCTGAAGATAAGAGGTTTTACGCCCATGGAGGCGTTGACCCGCTGGCCCTCGCACGCGCCTTCTGGCAGAATCTGTCATCCGGCAAAATTGTCAGCGGCGGCTCAACGATTACCCAGCAAGTGATTCGTAACATGTTCCGCTTTCCAAGAAATATTTTTTATAAGACGATTGAAATGTGGTATGCCGTAAGACTCGAACATACGCTTTCAAAAAACAAAATTATGGAACACTATTTTAATCGTATTCCTTTCGGCAATCAAACGTTTGGAATCGAAGCGGCTTCGCAACTCTACCTCGGCAAAAAAGCCAAAGACCTCACCTGGGCGGAAGCCTCTTTTTTAATAGCGTTACCGAAGTCCCCAACGCATTATAATCCGTATAAAGATGTCTCCGCATCAAAACAGAGACAAGCTTTCATTTTGACAAAGCTCTTTGAAAATAAAATAATTTCCAAAGACGAATGGGATCGCGCACGGAACGAGCCCGTCTTCTTGTTCCCTAAATCTTCCCCATTTTTTGCGCCGCACTTTTGTGATCATCTTATTCAAAACGGCTATGGAAGCGGCAGCAGCATTCACTCAACTCTCGATCTGGCGTTGCAAACAGAAGTTGAAAAAATCATTCAGGGCCACATCACCAATCTCCAGCCCGAAAATGTGACCAACGCCGCCGTGATCATTTTAAACAATAAAACGGGCGACGTTTTGGCGCTGGCAGGTTCGTCCGACTATTTTGATGACCGGCATGACGGACAGTACAATGCTGTTTTTGCAAAACGCCAGCCCGGTTCGGCATTGAAGCCGTTCACGTATGCCGCCGCGATGAATAAAGGACTGACAGCCTCGACGATCGTTCCGGACATTGAAACGGTGATCCCGTCGGAAAAAGCTAACTTCACGCCGCACAATTATGACAATCAGTTTCACGGACCCGTTCGCGCGCGAATTGCGCTGGCTTGTTCCTACAACGTGTCCGCCGTTCGCGTTCTGCAAAATATCGGCGTCGAATCTCTGCTCTCGACTTTGCATGCATGCGGGGTAAACTCCCTTACTGAAACGCCGGAATATTACGGACACGGATTGACGCTGGGAAATGGCGAAGTAACTTTGTTTGAATTGGCGCGCGCATATTCTATACTTGCAAACCGAGGACAATGGATCGAGCCTCGGTTCATACTGGAACAACCGGTTCATACCGTACGCGATAATATTTTCTCACCGCAGATCAGCTTTTTAATCACCGATATTTTATCCGATCATAATGCGCGGACGCCTGCCTTCGGTTATGATTCCCCTTTATCCCTGCCTTTTCCCTGCGCTGCAAAAACCGGAACGTCTTCCGATTTCAAAGATAATATGACCGTGGGATATACCGCGGATTATACGGTTGGAATTTGGGTTGGAAATTTTGACAATACGCCTATGCGCCAGATATCGGGAGTTACCGGGGCAGGGCCGATCTTTCATGATATCATGATGCATTTATACAAGGATCGCAATCCAACCATGATGACGGTGCCTGCAAGAGTAGTGAAAAAAAACGTATGTTCTATGTCGGGAGATTTACCGCACATCGGATGCCGCGCAGGGATTGAGGAATTTTTCATTGAAGGAACCGAGCCGAAAACAAAGTGTTCCTTTCATCAATCGAATGGAATTCTGAATTACGCTCTTCTCTCGCCGGTTTACCAAAAGTGGTTGGCCCAATATTCCGGCTATAATCTGACTTCATCCGAAGAGAAAAAGCCATCCGCGGACATACAACAAGAGCAAATGGGAATAAGAATAATTTATCCTAAAAATAAAGCCATTTTCAAAATCGATCCGAATTTAAAACGATCCTATCAGTCCATTTATTTTGAAGCATGGGCGCCCGAACAAGTACATGAAATACGATGGTATGTGAACAATAGCTATTATCAGGCCGCCTCAAAACCCTTCAGCGTCATGTGGAATCTGTCGCCCGGCACATACCGGATACGGGCAGAAGGAAAATTTAATCAAAAAACATTTGTAGATGAGTTGTCATTTGAAGTTCTGCCCTAATACGCCGCAGAAATTTAGCCATTTTTTCTCTTATAATGAATTTTCCAGGCGACCGTCCAGGTTTTACCTTCGTCATCCGATTTCTCCCAATTCCAGTCCATTTCATTTTCTGTAATATTGTAAAATATCATCCGCTGGGAAATCTTCTTTCCTTTGGTCGTAGTAAAACTTCGTTCCAGAGCCATCTTTCCGTCTTTGAACTCGCCAACGAAATCAAGGTAGGCACCTTGATTATCGACCCATGTTTGCTGCCACTTATTCAATAGCGTACTGTACATGGACACACTCATGCCAAAAAAAGACTGCGTTGTATCTTTGAAATTTTCCTGAATCGCGCAGCCGTCAAAAAGTTGCGTGATGGAATTAGAACCAACGGTCAACCCGCCTTTCCCGTCGCTCCAAGTCAGTTCCCACTCGCCAAGCCAAAAATCAAACTGGCGTGCTTCGGAGGTGGAACATGGCTTCACGTTGGCCTGAGCAGCAGCATTTGAATATAATGCCGATAAACCGACAAGTAGAACCCCACATTTTGAAATAAATGAAATCATATAACATCCTTTCTTTTGACGGCAAAAACTGAGCAGCAATTTGATATAAGAATTTATTTACGAGCAGATTCGGGAATGGGTTGAGGCTGTTTACTGTAGAGAAGCGAGTTTTGTTTCATTTTTTTATGTGCTTATCGGGTTTGCTCACATACGTCATGGTGAGCCCTTCGACAGGGCTCAGGACAGGCTTGTCGAACAATGACCAAGTTTAGTAAAATCAGTCTTCGACTTCGCTCAGACTGAAGTGTTCTCTTCCATTTGTGAGCCAACCCGATAAGCACGTTTTTTTAGTAACAAAAACCGGGAAGTATAAGTAAGCTTCAATCGTTGGGTTGTGCCATTTGCATTTGGATTTTCCAGCTTCCGTCCGATTGTTGTTTCCAAATCATCAGATATTTTCCGGACAAAGCAATTGGGTTTTTGCCCTCCGGATGAAGAGTGAATCCGTACTGAATTAATTCGTACGCCTGATTTCCGCTCACCGAGAAAGTAAGGCTGTTGAGCTCCCAATCTGTAAACTTCGACTTACTCATGATACGCGCGACTTCGGCTTTTATATGTTCTTTACCGCGGATCGGCTCCACGTTGGGGTGAACGATCATACCGTCGTCCGTAAATAGTTTTGCAAACATCGCGGCGTCGCCCTTTTCATTGGCGCGGATGTAGGCGGCATTCCCCTCGCTGACGGCCGTTTTAACTTCAGCCAGATTTGAATCTTTTTTATCTGAATTAGTGCACGAACTCAATAAAATGAAAATACAAGTGAGCGCCGCAAATTTCATACAATCTCCTTAATTTACCAGTAGGGACTAATAGGATCGAGCAGTGTTAGCATTAAACTGATAACTATCGTAACGGAAATCAGTACAACATTAAACACAGCCAATAAAGTCAAATTTCGAATATGCGTTTTTTGAATTCTATTCACCATCTTCTTAGTGCTGATAATCGTCAGGAAAATCGAAATGCTTACAAAAACCATAAGTAATGCAAACCGCGCCGTCGTCGATCTGAATATGCCCTCGAGAAATAACAGGCCCGAATCCCGGGACGACCCAACAAAAACCGCATTAAAATAATCGGACAATGATGAAAATAAAATTCCGAGTATCACCGACTCAACAAAAACAATGCTCATAAAAACCGTAATATTGGACCGCTCCGATGTGCTATTGATCTCACTGTCCACTTCTCTGAGAAGGGAATTTACTTTTTCTAAAACAATAGGAGATGCATGCTCCGATTCCAGCTTAATTTTAATCTGCTTCAATTCTTCCCATGATTTGACCAGTTCTACAAAGTATTTGGTCTTTTGCAGTTTATCTTTTTTTTGAATCCATATGACAATGAGGGGGGCGAGAACCGCAAGAAAAGGCCCAATCGCTTTCAAAAAATCAATCGTCTCTTGAGTGGAATCCATTTAAACAATCCGCTTTGTCTTTGTAAAAAGAATGTATAAAGCCTAAGGATTTGAATCAAGAATTTCCTTATTCCTGCCTACGTTTACACATTTATTGTACAAAAAATTCATCATGAGTAATAGCTAACTTAATCGCTTTTGTCGGAGCCGCAACAAACTTTTTCTAAATTGATTTAGCTCAAAATGTCATAACTACTTAATATAATGAGGTTTACAAATTATTTAAACCTGATTTATGTCATTTTTTTTGAATCGGAAGATGATTACCTTGATTCCGCCATTCGTGATAAAAAGGAATATTAAAAATGCCAACCGTCAAGAAGAAATTAGCGCTTTTAAAATCAAAAAACGAACATATACAACTGAGCGGCGGAATCGACCGGATTGATACCCAGCATAGTCTTGGTAAGCTTACCGCACGCGAACGCCTGCAACTTTTATATGATCAGGGGTTTTACGATGAACTGTACCGTTTTGCGGAGCATCAGTCCCATGCATTCGGCCTGGATAAAAGAGATCTGCCTGCCGACGGCGTGGTTACTGGATTAGGCGCCATTGGCGGGAGACTGGTGTATGCTTCATCGCAGGATTTTATGGTCATGGGCGGGAGCGTCGGAGGCACGCATGCGTGGAAAATATGCGAAATCATGGACATGGCTCTGAAAGCCGGCGCGCCGTATATTTCCATCAATGACAGCGGCGGTGCGCGAATTCAGGAAGGCGTGGATTCTCTGCGCGGATACGGCAGAATTTTTTACTATAATACCCTGCTCTCGGGCGTTGTGCCTCAGATTGCTATCATTGCCGGACCCTGCGCAGGCGGTGCGGCGTATTCGCCGGCGTTGATGGATTTTATCATTATGGTCAAAGATACCGGGCAGATGTTCATCGCCGGCCCGGAAGTTATCAAGGCGGCAACGGGTGAGATTATTTCCGCCGAGGAACTCGGCGGCGCGGCGGCGCAAGCGTCTCAAAGCGGTAACGTTCATTTTATCGCCGCTAATGATCAGGAAGCTATTCACATTGCCCATACGCTTTTAAGTTATTTGCCGACCAATAATACGGAAGACCCGCCGTCATTGCCAACCGACAGCCTTCTCATGATCGAAGATGAAGCATTGAATTATATTGTGCCGGACGACTCGCGTGAACCGTATGATATGTACGATATTTTGCGGCGCGTGTTTGATTCAGGATCGCTGTTTGAAGTGCACAGTCATTATGCGAAAAACATTATCTGTTCGTTTGCTCGAATCAACGGCCGTGTGGTGGGAATTGTCGCAAACCAGCCGATTGAGAAATTCGGGGCTATTGATATTGACGCATCGGACAAATCCTCCAGGTTTGTCCGTTTCTGCAACGCATTTAATATTCCGCTCGTGTCTTTCGTAGACGTTCCGGGATTCTTGCCCGGTGTGGAGCAGGAATTCGGCGGTATTATACGCCACGGCGCAAAAATGTTATTCTCATTTTCCGCCGCGACGGTTCCGAAAATCTCAATCGTCGTTCGCAAAGCCTACGGCGGAGCGTATCTTGCGATGTGCGCCAAGAGTCTCGGCGCAGACCGTGTCGTGGCATGGCCTACGGCGGAAATTGCCGTCATGGGCGCAGAAGGAGCGGTCGGCGTTCTATATAAAAATGAAATTAAAGCGGCTGCCGATCCGAAAGAAAAAAGAAAAGAATTGATCAAAGAATACAGAGAAGAATTTAGTACGCCGTACGCCGCGGCTTCAAAAGGATTGGTAGATTCCGTGATCGAACCGAAACAAACCCGCGGATATTTATCCGTGGCGCTGGAATCGCTGCGCAATAAACGCGACCTGCGCCCGCAGAAAAAGCACGGATTAATTCCATTGTGATCCGGCATAACCTAAAACGTTTATGACCGAAAAATTATTAGAAGCTTCCTTATTACTCGTCGCCGGCATGACTGCTGTTTTTGTCTCATTGAGCGGACTGGCGTTCATGATCTGGCTTATAAAATCGGTTGATGAAAAAATCAATGCACTGCGCATTCGATGGTATGCAAAAAAAGTAGAAGTTCAGCCGGAAGAAGTTCACGATGAACTGGCGGCGGTTATCTCCGCAGCCGTTTTCACTATCCTGAGGAAACCCGTTACAATTCGAAAAATCCGCTTTCTTGACAATAGAGGCGAGGACGCCTGGGCTGTCACCGGACGGCTCAATATTATGGCCTCCCGCCCCATACGAAAAAGGAAATAAATATGAAACGACTGATGATCACCGTTAACGGCAAACGTTATGAAGTGGAAGTGGAAGTGGTTCATGACGACGATGCGATCGATAACCCGCAAATTTATCGTTCCCCTGTTCCGACTATCAATAGTTATGTTTCGCCGGTGAATACGCCGCTGCCAAAAAAAACGAAAACATCCGCTGCAACAAAAAAAACGCTGACGTCTCCGATTAACGGCGTAATACTGAGTATTCCGGTAAAAGAGAACGATGCAGTGAAGGCCAATGACGTTCTATTCACGGTCGAGGCCATGAAGATGAAGACCAACATTGCCTCTCCTCAGGACGGTAAAATAAAAACCATTCACGTCAAAGTTTCCGAGACCATCACGGCCGGGCAAATTTTGATCACCTTCGAATAAACAATGTTAGACAATCTGGAAAAATTTATTCACGGCATGGGTTTCTGGTCGCTAACCTGGGGCAATGTGGTTATGCTCGCCATCGCCGTTCTGCTGATCTATCTCGCCATCAAACGCGGATTTGAACCGCTGCTGCTGCTGCCCATCGGGCTTGGCGCCTTTTTAGCCAACCTTCCGGGAAGCGGATTAATGAATGAACCGACAGGTTCTGAGATTGGCGGACTATACTATTATTTATCCAAAGGCATCGAGTTAGAGATTTTTCCGCCGCTAATATTTCTTGGAATCGGCGCTATGACGGATTTTGGTCCTTTGCTTGCAAATCCGAAAACATTTGTTCTGGGCGCCGCCGCTCAATTCGGCGTTTTTATGGCATTGATGATGGCCGTAATACTCGGTTTTGATTTGAAAGAAGCCGCAGCCATTGGCATTATCGGCGGCGCGGATGGGCCCACGGCTATCTATCTCTCTTTAAAACTGGCTCCGCATCTGCTCGGGCCAATCGCCGTGTCTGCATACTCTTATATGGCGCTCGTACCGCTGATACAACCTCCGATCATGCGTTACATGACAACGGAGAAAGAGCGGCTTGTTGTGATGGAAACGCCGCGGCCGGTATCCAAAAAGATCCGCGTCATATTTCCATTGGCCGTAACTATCGTCGGAGTTTTGATTGTTCCTCCAGCCGCGCCGCTGCTTGCTATGTTAATGGGCGGAAATTTATTGCGGGAAAGCGGCGTCGTGGAGCGATTAACCAATATGGCTCAAAATGAACTGATCAATATTATTACCTTTTTTCTTGGAACCTGCGTTGGAATCACCATGAGCGCGGAAGTATTTCTGCGGATGGACACGTTAAAGATATTATCTCTTGGTATCATTGCTTTTAGTTTTTCAACTATCGGCGGCCTCCTGTTCGGAAAATTAATGTACCGTCTCACCGGCGGTAAAGTAAATCCTTTGATCGGGTCAGCCGGCGTATCCGCCGTTCCCATGGCGGCGCGCGTGTCACACAACGTCGGCCAGGAAAGTAATCCGCATAATTACCTTCTTATGCATGCCATGGGCCCCAATGTTGCGGGCGTGATCGGAACGGCAATCGCCGCAGGTATTTTGCTCGCTATTTTGGGTTAATCCACCTTCTCTCTACCAGCCTAACACGTATGCAAAAATAAGCGGCGCAACGATCGTCGCATCGGATTCAATGATAAATTTTGGCGTGTCCACGCCGAGTTTTCCCCATGTTATTTTTTCATTGGGCACGGCGCCGGAGTAGGAACCGTAACTCGTCGTCGAATCGCTGATCTGACAAAAATACGCCCAGAGCGGCACTTCTTCCCTCTGAAGATCCTGATGCAGCATCGGAACGACGCAAATCGGAAAATCGCCCGCGATGCCTCCGCCAATCTGAAAAAACCCTAACGAAGATTTTTTAGTGGTTTCGGTATAATATTCCGCCAATGACATCATGTATTCAATACCGGTGCGAACGGTATGAACGTTCTTTACGTCTCCGCTGATGCAGTGTCCGGCATACATATTACCAAGCGTTGCGTCCTCCCATCCCGGAACGAACATCGGCAGATTTTTTTCCGCCGCGGCCGCCATCCAACTATCTTTAGGATCAATTTGATAATGCGGTTTCAATTTACCGCTTTGAAGTATCTTGTACATAAATTCATGCGGGAAGTATCTTTGCCCCTTTTTTTCTGCGGTAACCCACTCCTCCAGAACGGCAACCTCGATACGTCGCATAGCTTCCATCTCCGGAATACACGTGTCCGTTACCCGGTTCATATGCCGCGATAACAGACCGGCTTCATCCTGCGGAGTCAGGTCGCGGTAATGCGGAACCCGTTCATAGTAATCGTGCGCCACTAAATTAAATATGTCTTCCTCAAGGTTAGCGCCTGTGCAAGTGATAGCATGAACTTTATCCTGTCTGATCATTTCAGCAAGGGATAATCCAAGTTCCGCCGTACTCATCGCTCCGGCCAACGTCATAAAAAATTTACCGCCATTATCTAAATGGCGTTTGTATCCTTTCGCGGCATCAACCAATGCTGCCGCATTAAAATGCCGGTAATGATGGTCTATAAATTGTGTTACGGCTCCGTTTGCCATGACCCCTCCTTTCAAATTTGAGATATAAAATTAGCTAACCAACAACAAAATACACGATTTTTTGTAAGAATAAATGTTTTTTGAAATAATTCTTGACAAAATGAAACTTATCAATTATAATATCGTATATTTACGATATACAATAAAGAAAGGCTTGCTATGGCGGCGCAGAAAAAAGATGGATTTGATACCGAAGACATAAAGCTGGCGGCATTTGCCAAAGCCCTTGCCCACCCGGCCCGTATTGCCATCATGAAAAAGTTGGCGGAACAGAACGTATGCATTTGCGGCGAAATCGTCAACGTGATCCCGCTAGCGCAGGCCACCGTATCCCAGCACCTGAAAGAATTAAAAAATGCGGGTTTGATTCAGGGAACGATCGAAGGCGTCACCTCCTGCTACTGTATTAATACCAAAGCAGTTGAAGGATTTGATAAACTGCTGACTAAACTTTTTAAGAAACTGGATAAATGCTGTTAACGTAACATAAACCGAAAGGAATGGAAATATGGAAACTTCAGATAACGTCAAAAAAATGGTCAAAGAAAAATACGGCCAGATTGCCCTGCAATCTTTTTCAGAAAATGCCGGATCCTGTTGCGGAGCGGGCGGGTGCGGCACAGTGGACTATACGGTCTTCAGCGACGATTATTCCAAATTAGACGGATATAATCCGGACGCCGATCTGGCGCTGGGGTGCGGCATCCCGACGGAATTCGCACAAATTCGCGAAGGCCATACGGTAGTAGATCTCGGGTCGGGAGCAGGCAACGACGCTTTTGTCGCGCGCAAACTGGCTGGGCCTCAGGGCAGAGTGATCGGCATTGACATGACCGAAGCTATGATCGAGAAAGCAAATATAAATACCAAAAAACTGGGTTTTACCAATATGGATTTCCGTCTCGGCGATATTGAGAACATGCCCGTCGAAGATAATACGACCGATGTGGTGATCAGCAACTGCGTCCTCAATCTGGTTCCGGACAAGAACAAGGCATTCTCTGAAATATTCCGTATTCTCAAACCGGGCGCGCATTTCAGCATATCGGATGTCGTTCTGGAAGGAACACTGCCGCCGGCTATAGAATCAGCCGCAGTGATGTATGCAGGCTGTATCTCGGGCGCCTTACAGAAAAAAGATTATATGGGGATAATTGACAGAACTGGGTTTACAGAAGCAAAAATTCAAAAACAAAAACGGATCCATGTTCCAGACAGTATTTTGAGTGAGTATCTGAATGAAAAAGAACTGGAGGAATTCAAAAAATCCGGAGCGTCGATCATTAGCATCACGGTGTTTGGCAAAAAGCCGGCTTAGAATTTTTTGATACAAAGGGCAGAGTTGAAAATCATGTAATCGATGATCAAAGCTCTGCCAATATTTTTTGAGTAACCTGTTTACGCCGGGCATCACTCGCTAATTGGATCGGCATGGAGTTGGCAATTTGTAATTCTTTTTTTGCTTCTTCTTTTCTTCCCGATTCGTAATACAACATACCAAGTTCAAAATGATGGCGTAAAACATTGGGAGAAATTTGTATAGCGTTTTTGAATGCCGCCTCGCCGTCTTTATAACCGCCGTCCGGTAAACCGCCGAGCAAAAGATTAGCTAATTGATGTTCGACCCAACTGATGCCTCCCAATGCGCGATAAAAGGAACCCATAATCGTGTAAGCCACATCATCCTTTGGATTCAGTCTTACCGCCAGGTCGAGTTCGCTCTTGATTTCACGGCATAATTCGACCTTTCTTCGGCTTCCTTCAAACATGGCAATACTTCCCAGGCTCGCAGCCAGCCATGAATGACCTTCTGACTTTTCATAATTTGCTTCAATGCTTTTCCTGGCGTATTCCACGGCCTTTCGATAGTAGGTTTCGCGCTGATGGTCCTGCGTAACATCGCCAATACACACATACACCCGCGATAATCGCCACAAGATATCGGCGTTTTTCGGGGACTGCGTTAAGATGGAAAGATAAATGTCTTCAGCGACGGGATAATTCATCCGGACAAATTCCTGATCGCCGTCAGACATCGTGCCGGCAATCGCCGGGGTAGAAATTAATAGGAAAACCATTACAAAGTACTTAAACATTCCAGAACCTCACTATTAGTAAATTTAAAAGCCGCCTAATTTAATACATTAGCGGAATTTTGCAATAAGAATCTTCTTCATCCGCAGATTCAACCCAAGTTATTACGTTCTAAGCCTCTTTTTGTTACAATACAACATCTTTCTCATGACGAGTGAGAGGCAATGAGATACTGAAGGTTGACCCAACGCCCTTGCGGCTTTCAACCTGGATGGACCCGCCGTGCTTATCCAAAATCTTTTTCACTATCAGTAACCCTAAACCAGTACTCGTTTCACCGCCGGTGGGCTTTGCGCTAAGCTTCTTAAAACTACGAAATATTTCTTTAAGATCCGTTTCATCCAAGCCCAAGCCGGTATCGGATACCTGCATTACGATACTTTCTTGCCCAACTCGAAACGACACATCCACCGAGCCGCCGGAAGCCGTATATTTGACAGCGTTACTCAGTAAATTATCCACAACGTCAATCATGCGCGTGCGGTCAAGGTACATGTCTGGAACATGTGCCGTTCTGTCAATGCTTAATTGAATATTTTTCTGTTGTGCATGCCTTTGATGCAATTCGACGCACTCATAAAGAATAGATTGCAGGTTACCGTATTCCATTTGCAAGCGGATTTGGCCGGATTCAATAGCTGATATGTCTAATAATTCGTCGAGCATTCGGCCCATCCTGACAGTGGACTTGCGCATGCATTCAAGGTCCGTGAGGGTTGAATCGGGATCTAATTTATCCTGCCGGATATCTGTGATCATCATGTTGATATATCCAGCAAGACACTGCAGCGGATTCCTCAGATCATGTGCAGCCATACCGAGGAATTCGTTTTTCTTTCCGTTCAGATCGGTTAATTCCTCCAACATACGAATTTTAATCAGAGCAGAAAGAATATGGGACTTCAACAATGCGAGAAGCCTTATGTCCTGATAGTTGAATGCGCATTGATCGTTCATGTTGTTAAAAATAAGATAGCCCGTTACGGTTTCCTGAATTCTAATTCGCATCGCAAGTATGCTTGCCGGCAATCCGAGATGAGCAACCTTGTGTTCCGCGCATCGTCCCTTGACGTGTGAAATAATATAAATATCATCATAAACTTCCTCATTACCTTCCACATATCTCGCGTGCGCTTCTGCGGGCGTCAACTCAATGTGAAGCTCTTTGTTGATCTCCGGGTCGGTGCTTGCCGTCAGTCGGAACGCACCTGAGTTCTTATCGTACAGGATCGCGGTCGTTTTATCTACGCCTTGAATAAATTTAGTATGCTCCAAAACCGACTGAAGCAAATCTTTTGCATTCAGTTCAGAATTGATGGCCGATACGATCGCATTAACTTTCTCCAGCTCCTCTTTCTTCTTTTTCAGTTCAGCTTCCGATTCTTTATAACGGTCTATCTGTTCCGCTATTTTTCGATCATCCTGAATGCGCCGTAATTCACTTTCAGCGCGCAACGCAAAAATATGCAGGACGTTCAGAATGAACGCTTCATCGTGGGCTACGTTTTCATCCAAAACGGCCAAATGTCCTTTAACTTTGTCGTCCTTATCTCTGATTGGAATGCCGATGTAACTCTCCGCTTTCCATTCGGCCAGAATCAAGTCACGAGGATATTTTTTTTGTATATTATCGGGAATATAACAAACGTTTCCGTTGATGACCTCTTCGCACGGTGTGTCCATAACGTCGTATTCGAAATTTTGACCGAATTCCGATCCGGTCCACACGGCAAGAGTTTTGACGCGACTCAAATTCTTTTCATCACACTCGGTAATATAGGCATAGCGCATGTTCAGCGCATCGGCAAGACGGCAGACTAATAACTTCAGAAATTCCGCACCTGTCACGCGCGAGGTCGTTTCCAATACATGCCGCAAAATTTTTTCTTGCCGTATGTAGGAATTGAGATCTTTTTCCAATTCAGTAGCCTTCATAGAAACGGTAGCCGCTTCATTCAACCTATCGGCCGTCAATATATATTCAATCATTCATATCCCTTTTTACATCGTCTCGTGCATAACAAGGGATAACAACTGTTGATCGTGTGGTTTATTCCCGAGAGAATAAAAATATTTCGGAAAGCGGATCGGAAAGCTACTTTAGATAAGGCATTTTTTTAGGGGGGATCAGAAAATAAACACCGCCAAAATTTAACCCGGCGAAAACGCGATCAGGCAATAGTATAATGGAATTGACATCCGGCAGACCTTGTGGATAAAGGCCGTTGTCAGAAACAAACCACGTGTCACCGTTGTCCGTAGAAGACTGCACGCCGCCAAACCCTCCGGCAATCATTACGGGGCCGCTTACGGCAATACAGGTAACGGAACGATCGTTGAGGTTCATACGTCGCCAGATGTCGCCATAGTTGGTCGTGACAAAGACTCCGCCGCTGTCGCCATCCGCGCTGACCAAAACAACATTGTCGCGAATAACGACCGACGTGAAATCCGCGTGATCGGGCGGAAGGCCTCGGCTGATGTTGAACCAAACGGAACCATTATCATTGGTCATAAAGACGCCGCCGGTGTCGCTGTTGATACAGGCAAAAACTTGTTCCCCGTCCGTCGCTAACGCCGTAACGTCGCCCATCGTCGCCGGCAGTCCTTTGTTAGCCGCGCGCCAGTTTAGTCCGTTATCCTCTGAAACAAAGACGCCATACCCAAATGTCCCTGCATATAGCCTTTGGCCGCTAACGGCGAGTGAACTCACCGAAGTATTCGGTAATCCGTTTTTTACATCACTCCAATTTTTCCCGCCGTCACGCGACACGGCAACGCCGCCTTCCAGAATTCCGCCGCCTAAAAAAATATTTCCGTCTTTTTCTACCATAGCGCGGATCGTTGTCATGGTCATTCCATCATTGGAGATCACCCAAGTTTGTCCGCTATCCGTCGAGACGAACAAACCATGATACGTTCCTGCAAATAACGTCGTCCCGACATGCAGTAAACAATATACCCGATCATTGATGTCGCCGGCAGATTCCCACAGTATGTCATGTTCAATGGGAACATGTGAAGCGGTTGATGAAGAAGACCGTTCGCAGCTTTTAAAAAAAAATAATAAAACCAAACTAATTTTTAGATACATGAACATATAAAAAAATTTTGTTGGTTAGGTTTTACAGATTTTATAGAAAAAAAATCAATTTGGCAAAAGAATTCAAATTTTGGGTTCTAGCCGATATGTAAAAAAAAAGAATATTTCCTTTGAAAGTTTCATTTTTCATTGTTATGTATACCTACACACATACTTTAACTTAACTTGAGTGAAACAAACCATGGCAAAAAAGAAACCAGTCAAAAAAAAGGCGGCTAAAAAAGCTGCAAAGAAAACCGTAAAAAAGGCCGTGAAGAAAAAACCGGCAAAAAAGAAATCGGCGCGTAAACCCAATGCCGCATTCATGGCCAAGCTGACGCCCAGCGCGACGCTTGCAGCGGTTATCGGCAGCCAGCCGAGGCCGAGGACCGAGATGATCAAGAAGATCTGGGATTACATCAAAAAGAACGGCCTGCAGGACAAGACGAACCGGCGCATGATCAACGCCGACACCAATCTTCGCGCGTTGTTTGGCGGCAAGAATCAGGTATCCATGTTCGATCTTGCCAAACTCGTGTCAAAGAACGTTAGTTAGTCCTTTACAGTTCTATCATAAAAAAACCCGCTTATGCAGCGGGTTTTTTTATTTTTTCCTACGAAACCTCATTCGTACCTTAGAAATTGTACCGGATTGTTCAGAGCCGCTTTGATCGTATGAAAGCCGATCGTAACAAACGCGATCAACAACATGGTTACAGCCGATATGACAAATACATCCCATCCTATCGAAATTCGGTAAGCAAACCGCGACATAAAGCGAACCCACCACATATTTTTTTCTTTTAGTTCAAATGCCGATCGGATCAGACGATCTTTTTCATTGTTGCTTTCCTAAATTGAAAAGCGGAAAAATTCGTTTGGTTCGCTGCATATACTGAAGGTAAGCCTGACCAAAAAAATCGCACATCATTTTTTCTTCCTGAGGCGTACGAATAAAGTACATTATTGCAAACCCTAAAAGCGCGGACCATCCCGCGAGCCAGTTTTGCAGCAACAAACCCTGCCCAAGTCCAAAAAGCCAGATTGCAGCATACATTGGATGCCGGATATACTTGTAGACGCCGTCCGTCACCAATTCATGTCCCTGTCGAATTTCCAAAGTGACCGACCAGTTAGAACCCAAGTCGGCATGGGATCGCCAGAAAAGCCAAAGCGCAATCGGCATCAGTATAATCCCAAACCATGAGACAACGGGCGGCATAATATAATCGGCAAATGAAAGTACAGGTGTAAATAG
>JAEUSJ010000019.1:19155-24229 GCA_016788215.1 bacterium
TGCTCTTAATAACTATTTTTTTATAATTTCTAGTTCGTTTTTCATATACACCACGAATGGCTACGTAAATTATGAAACAGCTCAAAAATATAATGTTCCACGGATGTATATCCAAAGTAACCTCGAAGATAATTAATCTTCTCTTACCTGTGTTCTTTTGATTTATTCATAGGTCAACTGGCATAGGCGTGTTGTCTCCAAAGATGTCCCAATCCATGAATATAAAAACAAGAGCTATGACAATATCCCTATCTCCTCCACTCTTGAATCAGCGTTGCAATCAGTCCCGTCCAGCCGGTTTGATGTGACGCACCGAGGCCCTGGCCGGTCTCGCCATGAAAATATTCGAAAAATTGCAGATAATCTTTCCAATGCGGATCTTCCTGAAATTTTCTGATATTGCCGTAGACAGGACGTTTGCCGCTTTTGTCCGGAATATAAATTTTGATCATACGCTCCGCTAATTCCTCCGCAATTTTATGAGGCGTTATGAATTCACCCTCAACCGTGATGCCGAAATCTTTTCCGAATGCCTCGCCGAATTTTACAAGCGAATTGATCATCAGGTAGCTTGTTGGAAACCAGATCGGTCCGCGCCAGTTGGAGTTGCCGCCTTTGATCTTGCTTATCGCTTCGCCGGGTTCGTATTCTACTTTTTTCTGCCCGAAAAAATACGGATCTTTAGCATGGTGCTTCGATAAACTGCGTAGTCCTGCAGGTGATAGAAATTCATCCTCATCCCACATACGTTCCATAATGCGTTTGAGCTGATGCGAATCGACTATCGACAGGACGTGCCTGCGCTGGCCGTCCACTTCATCGCTATAAACGCATCGCCGGACAATATCCGGGCGGTTACGTATGAACCAGTCGAGATTGGAGACGAACTCCTTGTTCTGTTCCACATCGGTGTCCTTCAATGTGTCGATGGCATACATCGCGATCAGTCCGACCAACGAACGTACACGAAATTTTTCATGGCCTCCTCCGTTGGGGTAAACCAGCACGTCATAAAAAAAACCGTCCTCTTCGTCCCACAATTCAATGCCCTGCCCGCCCATGTTTTTCATAGCGGAACCAACGTAGATGTAGTGCTGAACAAATTTCGTCGCAAGCCCTTCGTAAACTTTATTATGTTTGGATAATTCCAGACAAATGCGCATCAGGTTTAGACAGAACATGCCCATCCAGCCTGTCGCATCGGACTGCTCCAGTACCGCTCCGTCAGGAAGTTTTTCACTGCGGTCCACGACTGTAATATTGTCCAGCCCTAGAAAACCGCCTTCAAAAACATTGTTTCCCGACGCGTCAACTTTGTTGATCCACCACGCAAAATTCATCAACAGTTTATGGAAACATTTTTCGAGAAAAACGAGATCGGGCTTTCCCGTTCTATCCCGGTCCATCGTGTACACCTTCCACACTGCCCACGCATGCACCGGCGGATTGAGATCGGAGAATTCCCATTCGTACGCCGGAATTTGCCCGTTAGGATGCTGAAACTGTTCGAACAACATGATCCACAGCATTTCCTTAGAATATTCGATGTCAAGGTCGGCAAAGGCGATCGTGTGAAATGCAAGATCCCACGCGGCGAACCAAGGGTATTCCCATTTATCCGGCATGGAAATAATGCGCATAGAATTCAAATGACGCCAGTGATGATTTCGGATTGACCAGCGAGAATCCGGCGGCGGCGCACTTGGATCGTCCCCGAGAAGCCAGTGATTGACGTCATATAAATAAATTTGTTTAGTCCATAACAAACCCGCATACGCCTGGCGCAAGATACGTTTTTCTTCCTTGCTGGCCCGGGGTGGATATACCGTTTCATAAAATTCGTCCGCCTCCTTCACCCGTTGATTGACCAGCTTATCAAAATCTTCGAACGGCGCGCTCAGCGTCTCCGCAGTCATGCGCAAGCGATAAACCTTCGACTGTTTAGCCGGAATCATGTCGTTAAAATGAAAACAGGATTTAGTTCCGATCTTCTCCGGATTAACGCAATTTTCTTTATTAACGATATGCCTGTGAAACGCATCTTTGACGAAGGCTTTTGAATTCGGCACATTATACAATTTCTCTACATTACTTTCGTTGTCGGTAAAATAAAAATCAGGCCGGCCTTCTGCATAGAGATAGCGTTTGCCCAATTGGTATTGGAAAGGAAGATTCTTGAACTGCTCCATCGTGGAATCGTCGCTCATAATGCTGACAAAATTTTTTCCTTTCGGTCCGGGCTGAATGCTCGGCTCACCCGTTCGGGGATTGGTCCAGCTCCAGCGGTTACGAAACCACAGATTGGGCACAAAATGAAACGGCGCGGCTTCATTGCCGCGGTTACATACTTCGATTCGTATATAAATATCTTCGCCGGTGGCTTTTGCGTATTCAATGAAAACGTCGAAGTATTTGTCCTGATCAAAGACACCCGTATCGAGTAATTCAAATTCATCGCCCTGTCCGTTGCGTTTTCTATTTTCTTCGATCAACTGCCGGTACGGATATTCGGATTGCGGGTATTTGTATAAATATTTGTTGTAAGCATGCGAGGGAACGCCGTCGAGGTAGAAATAGTACTCTTTGACATCTTCGCCATGATTACCTTCGCTGGAAGTAAGGCCGAACAGCCGCTCTTTCAGTATAGGATCATTTCCGTTCCAGAACGCAGGCGCAAAAGTCAGTACCTGATATCGGTCGCAAAATCCCGCAATCCCGTCCTCGCCCCAGCGGTACGCCTTACTGCGCGCCATATCGTGCGTCAGATAATTCCACGCATCGCCGCCCGCGCTGTAGTCTTCACGAACGGTTCCCCATGACCGCTCGGCCACAAAGGGCCCCCATCGCCGCCAGGGTGGAACTCCGGGCGTGAATTCCTTCATTCGCGTTTGTTCCGCATTTAGAGATTTTTCATCACTTTGGCCGATTGCTTTTTTCAATTCTTCAATCCCGAATATCATAGTTTTGGGTGAAGTTTTTTTTGAAAATGGCTTGGCCTTGCCGGAAACTGCCATAAGCACCTCAATTTAAAATTTGACTGGAACCGAATGACTTGATTTTCGATGGGTTGGATAAATGTAAACGGCGGAGCACTAAATTGCAAGTCTAATTCTCAGAGCCAAACGAATTTTTTCAAACTAGTTTCAATTTTATTATTGCAACAAAGTCATTTTGTACATAAGTTTAATCAGCATTCACCAATCCTTTTCTAGACCAACAAATCCTTTTTAACAACCTGGAAATTATTTATTTAATTTATTACATAAGTTGGAGAAAAACTGATGAAAATATGGCCAAACCGTATTAGTCACCTATCCTTTTTTTCTGTAATGTTCTGCTTGTTACTGCCACCCGTGCTGATGGCGGGCGGAGATGGAGAAAACTCCGGACACCACCTGGTGTCGAACATTGGTATTAGTATTCTCGCTGCGACCGTGTTGGCATTTTTGGCTCATTTCGCGAAACAACCTTTACTACTGGCGTACATTGCAGCAGGAGTCGTAATTGGTCCCAAGATCGGATTTGCGTTTGTCAAGAGTGAAGAAGATATAGCTGTGATCGCGGAGATCGGTTTGATTCTCCTACTGTTTATGATCGGGCTCGAGATCGATATGAAAAAACTGAAGGAGTCCGGCAAGGCGCTGATCCTATCGGGCGTTTTTCAATTCATAATATGCGTCCTGCTCGGCCTGGCATTCTTTCCTCTGCTGGGGTTTACTATGGGCGGCGGAAATTACGATCTGTTGTATCTGACGGCCTGTTGCGCGCTCAGCAGCACGGCGATCGTGGTCAAATTATTATACGGCAAATTTGAACTCGACACACTGGGCGGCCGCATAACCCTCGGCGTTTTGGTTTTTCAAGATCTTTGGGCAATTATCATACTCGGCGTCCAGCCTAATCTTGCCAATCCTGAAATTGGAACAATTCTGTTTTCATTCGTGAAAGGCGGCGCATTAGTCGCCATGAGTCTTTTGATCAGCAAGTATGTCCTGCCGAGACTTTTCAAATCCATTGCAAAGATCCCTGAATTACTTCTGGTGGTCTCTCTCGGCTGGTGTTTTTTTATATGCGGTGTTGCCGGATTACTCGGCCTGTCTATAGAAATGGGCGCTCTGATCGCGGGTATATCTATTTCGACGTTTCCTTATAATCTCGACGTTATCGCCAAAGTTATCAGTCTGCGGGACTTTTTTGTTACTTTATTTTTTGTCGCTCTCGGTATGCAGGTCCCGAACCCGTTTGATGATCTGGGCGTTGTCGGAGTCGCTTTCATTGTGGCGGCATTTCTTATTCTCAGCCGGTTTCTTTCCGTATTTCCGGTGTTATACAGCCTAAAACAAGGGCATCGTATCAGCCTCCTGCCGTCGATCAATCTCGCCAATCTCAGCGAATTTTCTCTGGTCATCGCAGCTATCGGATTCAGTTCGGGACATATCGGAAATAGCACCTTATCGATCATTATTTTTGTCTTTGTTATTACCTCCGTATGCGCCCCTTACCTAATCAAGTATAATCAATCAATACAGAGCGGTATATCGGGAGTATTGTCGCGCATTGGCTTAAAAGATGCCGGCGGTGTTATTGAAACAACGGCCGAAGAAGAAAGTAAAGAGATTGCCATTCTTGGGTTCTTTCGCGTGGCAAGTTCGCTGATACGTGACATCCAGGAAATTAACAGCGCGGAAAATGCGGAGGAAGCTAATTTACTTGAAAAAATCGTTGTGGTTGATTTTAATCCTAATGTGCACTCCAAGTTAGACGCCATTGGCGTGAAGGCTATTTACGGCGATATCAGCCACATGGATACGCTGCATCACGCGGGAATTCATGACGCCAAAATTGTGATTTCTACGATTCCGGACACGGTATTAGTCGGAACGGATAATCTTAAAATGATCAAACAACTTCAGACTATTTGTCCGCACGCGAAAATAATTGTAACTGCCGAGAGCGCATCCCGCGCATTAAAAATGTACGCTGAAGGCGCGGACTATGTTTTTCTTCCTCGTACGCTTGCCGCATTGCATCTGATTCCCGTAATTCGCGATCTGTTAAACGACCATGAACATGC
>JAEUSJ010000019.1:24328-26639 GCA_016788215.1 bacterium
CGTTTTTCTTCCTCGTACGCTTGCCGCATTGCATCTGATTCCCGTAATACGCGATCTGTTAAACGACCATGAACATGCCGCGGTGCTGAAGAAAACACAAGTAGAATGGCTGCAACAACGGGAAGAAATTATCAGCTAGAAATATCTATGAGGGCCAAAAAGCTACATTTTAAGAAACGCCTAAAACGCAGGTTACTCGCTCTTAAAGAGAATACGTTGTTCCAGATTTTTATTGCATTATTATTCTGCGTCCATATCGGCGGATTTATCATTTTTATTTTGGAAACAGATCCGTCAAAAACTGCAGGTAACATTATTCAAGATTGGGGAGTAGGTATTTGGTGGGCTTTCATTACTGTTTTTACTATAGGATATGGTGATTTTTTCCCTGTTACCGCGGCGGGTCGGGTAACAGCCACTTTCATCGGCCTGTTTGGTATATCCATCATTGCCGTACTGACCGCAACGATTTCTTCAAAATTTGTTGAACAAAGACTTAGAAAGGGACAAGGATTGGAAAAAGTAAAACTCAAAGGGCACATTGTGATCTGCGGATGGAATTTCAATATAGAAAACATCATTTTGACTCTCGAAAAAGAATTGGACTATCCATCCATCGTTTTAGTCAATTCCAGCGATCCTGGACCGGTAAGCGAAATTATCTCACGCCACACTGAATCTGAGATCAGCTTCGTTGCAGGCGATTTTTCAAAAGACGCGATCTTAGAAAGAGCGAGCATACGGCAAGCGGAATCCGTGATTATCGTCGCGGACATCAATGAAATCACCGCCAATAAAACCGATGAGAAAACTATCATCACATCATTGACCGTAAAAAACATGAATCCGAAAGTACGTTTGTACGCGCATATTATCAATCCTGACAATGTGTCCCATTTACGGCGCGCGAAGGCCGACGACGTTGTTATCAGTGACAAATATAGCGGATTCTTACTCGCCATGCATGTAACCGGCCCCGGCGTTCCTCGCGTGGTCGATGAACTGCTGACTTTCTCTTATGGAAACGAAATTGTGCGCATGGACATTCCGGATGAATTCATTGGTAAAACTTTTGGCCAACTGTGCTCATATTTCAGTGAAAAAAAACGCGCCATTCTCATCGGCGTCACCAGAGAATCCAAAGGCATGGCGCTGAATGATTTGCTTTCTGATGATAACTCGTATCTCGATCAATTCATCCGAAAAAAACTTCAAGAATCCGGCAAAAAATTTGCCGAAGAGGAACGCCTGGCCGTTAACATTAATCCGGGTCCGGATTATATAATCGAAAAGAATAATGTTGCGATTGCTATCGCTGAGAAATATTAAATCGAGAAATTCACTATGCTTGAAATTGAATTCCTAAAGAAGTTTCCCATTTTTGCCGGGCTAACCGGCGAAAAATTAATCAAACTTAAATCGATTATGAGGGAAATTGAATATTCGGCCGGAAGCGTGATAATCCATGACGGGGACCGTGGCGAGGAAATGTTCATCTTGCTCGACGGTGAAGTAGAAATTTCCAAGCTCATGACGATCAAAATGGAAAATTACGAAGCCAGCACAAAAGATAAGTCGCTTATTCGCCTGAGTTCCAAGTTTTTTGCGTGTTTTGGTGAAATGGCTTTGTTTGAAGAGAAAAGCGAGCGGTCCGCCACGGTAACGGCCGTGAATAAGTGTGAATTGGCCATCATTTCCAGATTGGATTTTACGAAGCTCGTAGAATCCGATTATGAAATCGGAACAATTATTTTCCGCAATTTGGCAAAAATTATCAGCGAGCGCCTAAAAAGAGCAAATAAGGATATTCTGAAACTGACGACGGCTTTTGTGCTGGCTGTCGAAAAATAATACTTTCGCATTCTAACTCTTTTCCGACGGTCTCAATGCAAACCCACAACACCCTTATATCCATACTGATACTTCTTTTTATCGCGATCATCGTTTCCATCGCTGTACGTAGGGTCAAATTGCCCTACAGTATCGGATTAGTTTTGGCGGGATTCGGGCTCGGCTACTCGAAGTTATTTCCAACGATGGTTATCGATCCTTCGATCATCATTTACATTTTTCTACCCGCGCTTCTCTTTGATTCTGCTTTTAATGCGAGTATTACTAACCTAAAGCAGCATTGGAAAGTCATATTTGCGCTGGCCATTCCCGGCACGATCATTTCCATTCTTGTTGTGGGCGCTATGGCGTATTATGTTATGGATATTCCGTGGATGTCTGCCCTGCTTTTCGCTTCGCTGATCGTTCCGACGGACACGATCTCCATTTTATCTGTATTCAAAGAACTGAAGATGCCGGC
>JAEUSJ010000001.1:0-39707 GCA_016788215.1 bacterium
GCGCCTATCGCTATGGAAGACGGGCTTCGTTTTGCTATCCGTGAAGGCGGCAGAACGGTTGGAGCCGGTGTGGTTACGAAGATTCTAAAATAATAAAATGACTGACCAATAAATTAAATTCCCGCTGTTTCCGCGCATGCGGGACGGGAAATAGGGGAGTGGCTCAATTGGCAGAGCGGCGGTCTCCAAAACCGTAGGTTGCAGGTTCAAGTCCTGTCTCCCCTGCGCATGACTAACAATGATAGGAAAGACTTATGGGAAAGTTAACAGAATTTTTTGAAAATATTAAGACAGAAATGAAGAAAGTATCGTGGCCAACCAAAGACGAACTCATGGGTTCGACCGGCGTGGTTATGGTAGTGTGGATATTATTGTCGATTTATATTTTTACGACCGATAATATATTGCAGTATATCGTTAAACAGTTTCTTTTGTAATCTTAAATTGCACTAATCGGGCTATCGCAGAAAAGGATAAGAATGGAAAATTCTGAAAATGATTCAGAAAAAAAAGAAGAAGTTGTCGAAGAGGTCGTTCGACCTGAAAATACGAGGTGGTTTACGCTGCGCGTATATTCGGGGCAGGAGCAAAAGGTAAAAGACCACATCCAAAGCGAATTGGAAATAGCCGGATTGAAAGATAAAGTGTTTCGGATCATGATTCCTTCCGAGACCGTGATTGAGATGAAGAACGGCAAGAAAAAGGAAAAAACAAGATCTTTTTTACCGGGTTATATGATTATTGAAATGGTGGATGATAAGTTGGTGCAGCACGTCGTGGCGAACACGCCGGGGGTGGTGAATTTTGTAGGTCCGAAGAACACGCCTCAACCGCTCCGTCCGGATGAGGTCGATCGTATGCTTGGTAGAATGCACGAGAAAAAGACATCGGAGACGTACGACGTTCCATTCAAAGTAGGCGATCCGATTCGTGTGACAGACGGACCGTTCACGGAGTTCACAGGATTTATCGATGAGATAAATTATGAAAAGAGTAAACTGAAAGTTATGGTCAGTATTTTTGGCCGATCAACACCTGTTGAATTGGACTTCTTACAGGTTAAATTAGAACAGTAATTAACAGTATTTATTTATGAAAAAGGGAATCTAATGAAAAAAGTAGTTGCCCAAATTAAACTGCAAATCGCGGCAGGAGCTGCGAATCCGCAGCCCCCCGTCGGACCGGCCTTAGGTCAGCACGGCGTTAACATTATGGAGTTCTGTAAGGCGTTTAATGCTAAAACCCAGGATCAAAAGGGGTTGATTATTCCGGTCGTCATCACAGTTTTTTCAGACCGATCATTTACTTTTATCCTGAAAACCCCGCCGGCTGCAATTCTGATTAAGAAAGCGATAGGATTGGAAAAAGGTTCCGCTCAGCCGAATCGTACAAAAGTCGGAAAAATCAGCCGGGCAAAGATTCAGGAAATCGCTAAATTAAAGATGCCCGACCTTAATGCCAAAGACATTGCCGGCGCCATGCGCATGATTGAAGGCACAGCAAAAAGTTTGGGCGTGGAAGTTATAGACTAAATTAATTAACTCGTTTAATCCATTACCACCCCTTGGTGGGAGAATAATTCATCCGTTTTTGACGGAGAGAAGATTCGTAAAAGGAGATATATGAAAAAAAGAAGCAAGCGGTTTCAGGCCGCTCAGAAAAAAGTTGAACATGGAAAGGAGTATTCCATAACTGAGGCTTTTAGATTGATCAAAGAAACTGCAAGCACCAAATTTGTTGAGACAATTGATGTAGCTGTGAATTTGGGGGTTGATCCTAAACACGCGGATCAAGCGATTCGTGGAACTGTTTTGATGCCTCACGGAGTCGGCAAATCCGTACGCGTTTTGGTAATCACGAAAATGAAAGATAAAGAAGCAAAAGAAGCGGGCGCCGATTTCGTTGGTTTTGATGATTACCTTCAGAAGATAAAAGAAGGTTGGACGGATGTAGACGTAATTGTTGCAACGCCCGAAGCAATGGTTGAACTTGGAAAATTAGGCAAGATATTGGGCCCGAAAGGTTTGATGCCCAATCCAAAAAGCGGCACAGTGACCAATGACGTTGCGAAGGCGGTGAATGAAGTAAAAGCGGGCCGTGTCGAATTTCGCGTTGACAAACAGGGAACGGTTCATGTCGGAATAGGCAAGTCGTCTTTCGACCAAAAAAATTTGGAAGATAATTTTAAAAGCTTTATGGCCGCCATTCTCCGTATGAGGCCATCAACTGCAAAAGGGCAATATCTGAAGAGCGTGCATGTGTCCACATCTATGGGACCGGGCATCAAGGTCAGTAATCAGGAAGTTGGTTCGATAACCGTTCACTAAATCAACATTCGATCATAAACATTTTTAAAAGGCCTATATGAAAAAAGAAAATAAAACTGAATTGATTGCTGAACTGGCAGAAAAATTTGAGAATGCTTCCAGTTTGTACCTGACTGATTTTTCCGGAATCAATGTTCAAAAAATGGAACAATTGCGAATTAAGTTTCGTGAATCTAATTCCGATTTTAAAGTGGTAAAAAATACTCTAGCCAAGCTCGCCCTGAACAAAGCGGGGTATACTGTTAATCTTGATAAGTATTTGCAGGGGCCTACCGGGATTGCATTTGGTTATTCGGATGCGGTAGCACCGGCTAAAGTAATATCTGATTTTCTGAAGGACAAAGATAATGACAAACTTCAAGTCAAAATTTGCGTGATTGACAAACAGTTATTTGAAGCGTCAAAGATCGGCGACATCGCGAAGATGCCAAGCAAAAAAGACCTGTTGGGCCAATTAATGGGCCTGTTCAATTCGCCGATGCAAAACGTCGTCATGCTGCTCAATACGCCGATGCAAAATTTGGTGTGTATTTTGGAGACATTGAAAGATAAAAAAGCAGCGTAAGTAAATTATTTTTAATTATTATTAACCATTTGCTGTCTTAATTTATCATCCGTTTAAATGTTGCGGTTGACTGACAGCAAAGATATCTAGGAGACATGAAAATGGCTACTTCAAGAGCAGATGTGTTGGACTATTTAGCAAATGCCAACATGATGGAGATCGGGGAACTCGTCAAAGAAATCAAAAGCAAATTCGGAGTTGAGATTGCGGCGCCTGTTGCAGTTGCAGCGGTTGCAGGTCCTGCGGGCGGCGGTGCCGCGGCTGCGGAAGAACAAACCGAATTCACGGTAAAATTGACGGGCGCCGGCGACAAGAAAATTCAAGTGATCAAAGTCCTTCGTGAACTGACCAGCCTTGGATTAAAAGAAGCGAAAGACCTTGTTGACAGCGCACCCGCTGTTGTAAAAGAAGGTGTTTCGAAAGATGAAGCAGAGAAGATCAAAGCTAAATTTGCTGAAGTTGGAGCTACAGTCGAAGTAGCTTAATTCACTCAGAGCAGTCTATCATAGCGGTCCTGCAACTAAGGGCCGCTTTAATTTCTTTTTTGAATATCCAGGCGATAATATGGGTGTTCTTATCCCGCGAGCGCACATGCCTTGCGCTTCCAAGTTCCGAATAAAAGCAATTAAGTTGTTCCTCACAACCTAATTTAACAAAAGGCAGGTTACCCTTGAAAAACAAGATCATCGAACGAGTTTCATTTGCCAAGAATCCCAGCGTAACAGAAATGCCGGATTTACTTGAGATTCAGATTGATTCGTATAAAGAGTTTCTTCAACAGGATGTGCAGTCTGAAAAGAGAACCAACACGGGTTTGCAAGCTGTGTTTTTGAGTTCATTTCCTGTCGAAGACGCTAAAGAGCTTTTCAAATTAGAATTTATCAAGTATTTTATTGAGCGTCCCAAATACGATGTCCGAGAATGCCAGGAACGTGGCGTCTCCCACTCCGTACCGCTGAAAGCGACGTTGCGGCTTTCAAGCAAGAAGTCATCGGATGATAAGCATCCTGAGATTATGGAACAGGATGTGTACCTCGGCAATTTGCCTTATATCACTGAAAAAGGCACATTTATCATTAACGGCGCAGAACGCGTTGTAGTCAGTCAGTTGCACCGGTCACCCGGAGTCTTTTTTGACGAATCTATTCATCCAAATGGCACTAAAATGTTTTCGGCGCGCGTGATACCATTTAGAGGGTCGTGGATTGAGTTTACGACGGATGTCAACGACGTCATGTACGTATTCATTGATCGTAAGAAAAAATTTCCTGTTACAACTTTCTTACGCGCGCTGGGTTATTCTTCCGATCGTGATATGCTAAAGCTTTTCGGCGTGATCGATGAGGTTGAACTGACCAGAATCGGCGACACATTGAATGGCCGTAAGATAGCAGTGGATATAATTCAGGAAGAAACCGGCGAGATTATTGCTGAAAAAGATGCGATAGTGGATGAGGAGCTGATTGCAAAACTCAAGAAATTTAAGATCAAGAAAATAGATCTTATTAAAGCAGAAGACGAAATTCCGGAGGTTATTGCTAATACGATTCGAAAAGACGTCACTAAAACTGAAGCAGAGGCACTGGAACAAATCTATCGGCAATTGCGTTCCGGCGATGCCCCGGATCTTGAAACTGCCCGCAGTCTTTTGGAAAGACAGTTTTTTAATTCCAAACGTTACGATCTCGGCGATGTAGGACGTAACCGGATCAACAAGAAATTGAGTCTAAATATCCCCGAAGCCGTCACCGTCTTAACAAAAGATGATATTATCGCGATTATTAAAGCGCTGATTGAATTGCGTAATGGAACCCGTTCAACGGATGACATTGACCATTTAGGAAATCGCCGAGTCAAAACTGTAGGCGAACAACTCGCTTCGCAATTTAGTGTTGCTTTCTCGCGAATGACGCGCACAATACGCGAGAGGATGAATTTACGGGATAATGAAAACCTTACACCTCAGGATTTAGTCAATGCCCGCACTATATCCAGCGTTATTAATACATTCTTTGGTACGAGCCAGTTGTCTCAATTCATGGATCAGACCAATCCTCTGTCTGAGCTTACTCATAAACGACGGCTTTCGGCATTAGGGCCAGGCGGTCTAACGAGAGAGCGTGCCGGCTTTGAAGTGCGTGACGTTCACTACACCCACTATGGCAGATTATGCCCGGTGGAAACTCCGGAAGGACCAAATATTGGTTTGATTTCTTCATTATGTTTGTTCGCGCGAATTAATCGATACGGGTTCATCGAAACTCCATACCGAAAAGTCACGAACGGAAGGGTTCAGCAAAATATTGAGTATTTGACAGCGAGCGACGAAGAAAATAGAACTATCGCTCAAGCCAGCGAGATAATCGATAAGAAAGGTATATTCCAAAATGAATTTGTGAAAGCGCGAAACAAGGGTGATTTCCCATTGGCTCCGCCGAATGAAATTGCATACATGGACGTTTCTCCCGCACAGATAGTAAGTCCGGCCGCTGCCTTGATCCCATTCTTGGAACATGATGATGCGAACCGCGCCTTGATGGGATCGAATATGCAGCGCCAGGCTGTGCCTCTTTTGATTCCAGAAGCCCCCATCGTCGGAACCGGTCTCGAACGCGTCGTCGCTGTTGATTCGCGCTCAGTTTTAATATCCGAGATTGATGGAATAGTCGAATCTGTTTCCGCTAATGAAATTACCATCCGAAAAAAGGGAAATATAAAGAAACAAAAACAAGAAGTCTCCGATACAGTGTCTTATCAGCTTTTGAAATTTTTCCGCACCAATCAGGATACGTGCATAAATCAGCGACCGCTTGTTGCAACCGGTGACGAGGTTAAAGCAGGACAGATAATCGCAGATGGATGTGCAACGAATCGGGGCGATTTGGCATTAGGACGAAACGTCCTTGCGGCATTCATGCCATGGCGAGGTTATAATTTCGAGGACGCTATTATTTTGAGTGAAAAACTCTTGAAAGATGACCTCTTTACATCGATTCACATTGAGGAATATGAGATTCAGGTCCGAGATACCAAACGCGGCGAGGAAGAACTCACTCGCGAAATTCCCAATGTCAGCGAAGAAGCTACAAAAGATCTCGACGAAAATGGAATTATCCGCGTAGGAGCAGAAGTCTTACCGGGCGATATCTTAGTTGGCAAAGTGACGCCTAAGGGCGAAACTGACCCTACGCCAGAAGAGAAACTGCTAAAGGCTATTTTTGGAGACAAAGCCGGCGATGTGAAAGACGCTTCATTGAAAGCGCCTCCGGGAATGAAAGGGATTGTGGTCTCGACGAAGTTGTTCAGCAGGAAGAAAAAGGATACTGAATCGAAAAAAGAGGACAAAAAGAAAATTGAAGAGCTGGATTCAGACTACAAAAAACAAGTTCGCCGCTTAAAGGCAAATCTCCGGGAAGAATTGGAGAAACTTTTGGTCGGGAAAGTCTCAGCAGGAGTACAATACACTGACGGCAGTGAATTTCTCAAGAAAGGGCGTAAATTTACCGACGATTCATTCAAAAATTTAGACCCTTCGGAGCTTAATTTGGCAGAAAGCCATTGGACAGACGATGAAGAAACGAATGAAATGGCAAATTTTCTGATTGATAATTTTGAACGAAATGTCGAAGAAGTTGAAAGCGAATACAATTCGGAGAAATTCAAAGTTCAAGTTGGAGATGAACTTCCGCCGGGAATTGTACAATTGGCAAAGGTTCAAATTGCTAAGAAACGCAAAATTTCAGTTGGCGATAAGATGGCCGGACGCCATGGAAACAAAGGCGTTGTGGCTAAAATTGTCCCGGAAGAAGACATGCCATTCTTAGGCGATGGAACTCCGGTTGATGTTATTCTTAATCCATTAGGCGTCCCTTCACGTATGAATTTGGGTCAGATATTTGAAACTTCTCTAGCTTGGGCTGGAAAAGTTCTGGGTAAACACTATGAGACAAATGTATTTGACGGCGCTAAAATCCGTGACGTTCAGGATGAATTGCGTGCCGCAGGCTTACCGGAACACGGAAAAGTCAAACTCACAGATGGACGATCCGGTGAATCTTTTGACCAGGAAACGATGGTCGGCTATATCTATATCATGAAACTGAACCACTTAGTCGACGATAAGATTCACGCCCGATCAATTGGACCTTATTCGCTAATTACGCAACAGCCACTAGGCGGGAAAGCGCAATTCGGCGGACAGCGATTCGGAGAAATGGAAGTCTGGGCACTTGAAGCATACGGGGCGGCATATACGTTACAGGAAATACTTACGTATAAATCAGATGACGTAAGCGGTCGCGCTAAAGTGTATGAGTCCATCGTAAAAGGCGATAATTTGCCGGAAGCTGGGATTCCAGAGTCGTTTAACGTGCTCGTGAGGGAATTACAGGGCTTGGGTTTAGAAGTTAAAATAGTATAACAACAACATAAATAATTGTATTTTAAAGTTTATATCTTATTACATGAGATATGGCTTTAACTTCCGAATAAGGAGGTTCAAAAGTGTCTTACTTATCAAACACGAGCTTAGCAAAAAACTTTTCAAGTATTACGATTGGAATTTCATCACCGGATGCAATTCTCAGCCGTTCTTACGGCGAAGTTACAAAAGCTGAGACAATTAACTATCGCAGTTTCAAACCTGAAAAAGACGGATTATTTTGTGAGAAGATATTTGGCCCAGTAAAGGACTGGGAATGCCATTGCGGTAAATACAAGCGTATCCGATACAAAGGCATTATCTGCGATCGTTGCGGAGTTGAAGTTACGCTGAAAGCGGTTCGACGGGAACGAATGGGGCATATATCACTCGCAGTTCCTGTCGTGCATATTTGGTTTTTTCGATCTCTCCCGTCTAAAATCGGTTCAATTCTTGGGCTAAGCATTAAGCAATTGGACAAGATTATCTACTACGAAAACTATGTGGTCATTCAGCCGGGAAACAGCGGACTCAAATATAAAGATATCATTCCTGAAGAGGAATTATACCGAGTAAAAGAAGAGCTTGGCAAGGAGAATGATGACCTGCCTAATACCGATCCCAATAAATTCATTGCTCTTATTGGCGGTGACGCGGTCAAGGAACTCTTAAAGAGAGTGGAAGTTGATTCATTGTCTATTGACCTACGCAAAGTTGTTCGCGATACCGGTACGTCGCAGCAAAAACGTTCTGACGCGTTGCGGCAGCTCAGGGTTGCTGATGCATTTGTTCAAAAAGAGTCCGAAATTGAGAATCGTCCGGAATGGATGGTTTTGGACGTTGTGCCGGTTATTCCGCCAGAGTTGCGTCCGTTAGTTCCACTCGAAGGCGGTCGTTTTGCGACAAGTGATCTGAATGATCTTTATCGCCGGGTTATAATCAGAAACAACCGGTTGCGCAAACTTATCGAAATTAAGGCACCCGAAGTTATCTTACGAAATGAAAAACGTATGCTGCAGGAGTCTGTCGATTCCCTGTTCGATAATTCTAGAAAGACTGCGGCAGTGAGAAGTGATAGTAACCGACCTTTGAAATCTTTGTCTGATATGCTAAAGGGGAAACAAGGACGTTTTCGTCAGAACTTGCTTGGAAAACGTGTTGATTATTCCGGCCGATCTGTTATTGTCGTTGGACCTGAACTGAGACTTCATGAATGCGGTTTGCCCAAAGAGATGGCTGTCGAGCTATTTAAACCCTTTATTATCAGAAAATTAGTTGAACGTGGTTTTGTAAAAACGGTTAAGAGCGCCAAAAGGATGGTCGATAAACATGGTCCGGAAGTATGGGAGATTCTTGAAAAGATCGTGGCTGATCACCCCGTGCTCCTTAATCGTGCTCCCACATTACACAGATTAGGTATTCAGGCCTTTCAGCCCGTTTTAGTAGAAGGACGTGCAATTCAAGTTCACCCTCTGGTTTGCGCCGCTTTTAACGCCGACTTTGACGGTGACCAAATGGCTGTCCATATACCGTTATCCTATGAAGCTCAAATTGAAACGCGGCTTCTTATGCTGTCGAGTCACAACATTATTCAACCGTCAAGCGGCAGGCCGATTGCGATTCCTTCGCAGGACATCGTTTTGGGGTGCTATTATCTCACAAAGCTGCATAAAGGCGCAAAAGGTGAGGGAACGAAATATACAAACATGGAAGATATTCGTTCAGCATATGACAATGGTGTTGTTGAACTTCATGCAAAGGTGCAACTGCGTATTCCTAATCCGGATTCAACAGATAAGAAGAAGCCGTGGAAGTATATCGATACCACAGTTGGACGCGCTATCTTCAATGAAATCGTTCCACGTGAGGCAGGTTATATGAATGAACTGCTGACAAAAAAGAAAATTGAAGAAATCGTATCACGGTTACATACGGAAGTTGGGAATATCAAGACGGTCGAGTTTTTAGATAATCTTAAGCTTTTAGGATTTACTTACGCCACACGTTCCGGTTGTTCAATCGGCATTGAGGATGTGTTGTCGCCGCCAAATAAAGAGGCCGTTTTGAGACAAGCAAATATTCAAGTTGATAAAGTTCAAAAAACTTATCGTATGGGTCTGATGACGGATGGTGAGCGTTACAATAAGATTATTGACATTTGGACACATGCCTCCAACGATGTTGCAGCCGCAATGTATGAGAGTATCACGATGTCGAACGACGGATTTAATCCGATCTTTATGATGATGGACTCGGGAGCCCGCGGTTCACGTGACCAGATCAAGCAGCTTGGCGGTATGCGCGGGCTTATGTCCAAACCTCAGAAAAGCATGACAGGCTCTGTTGGAGAAATTATTGAGCACCCGATCACAGCGAGTTTTAAGGAAGGACTTTCAGTCTGGGAATATTTTATTTCGACCCATGGCGCCAGAAAAGGTTTGGCTGACACGGCATTGAAAACTGCCGATGCCGGTTATTTGACTCGCCGTCTGGTTGACGTTGCACAGGATGTGATTATTACAGAAGAAGATTGCGGAACTATCCTAGGCGTCAAAACATCGGCAATTAAAGAAGGTGAAGAAATTAAGGAATCGCTTGGCGAACGATGCATAGGACGCGTTGCAGCTGATGATGTGGTCGATCCTTCTTCAGGAGATGTGGTAATTGATGCCGGCGAATTGATTGATGAGGACAAGGCGGAGATGTTGAATAACTCCGCGATTGAAACTGTAGAAATCCGTTCCGTTTTGACCTGCGAATCCAAACGCGGCGTATGTTCAAAATGTTATGGACGAAATCTTGCAAGCGGCAATATTGTCAATATGGGTGAGGCAGTTGGTGTTATGGCCGCGCAATCTATCGGCGAACCCGGAACTCAATTAACCTTACGAACATTCCATATAGGCGGTGTTGCATCACGTATTGGCGAGCAACCGCAAGCATTGGCTAGATCCGCCGGAAAGATCGTATACGGTCCTGGAATGAAGATTATTGAGCGGAAAAGCGACAACGCGTCTATCTCAATGACACGTAATGCTCGTATTGAGTTAATTGACAATGATACTGAACGTCTAATCTATGCTTACAAGGTGCCTTATGGCGCTGCCATCGCGGTGAAAGATGGACAGTCTGTAAAGAAAGACGATTTCATCATGACATGGGATCCATACAATACGAGTATTATTACGTCGCATGACGGCGTGATCGTATTTGAGGGATTGAAAGAGGGAATCTCATGCCGCGAAGAAGCGGATGAAGCAACGGGCATGAAACATCTGGTTGTCATTGAGTCACGAGATAAAAAAATTACACCGACATTGCTGGTTAAGAAAGGCAAGGAAATACTTGAAACACACATATTGCCGACCCGCGCCTATCTTGTGATGAAAGACGGCGATAGCGTGATTGCCGGTGAAGCAATTGCTAAGATTCCACGTGAAGCGGCAAAGACAAAAGATATTACCGGAGGTCTACCGAGAGTTCAAGAACTATTTGAAGCTCGAAAGCCAAGAGATGCGAGTTCTGTCAGCGAAATTGACGGTTACGTGAAGATTGGCAAAATATCACGAGGTTATCGCGAGGTGACTATTGAAGGAAAGAACGGCGAAAGCAAGTCGTATAAAATTCCATTTGGTAAACATCTCATAGTTCACGAAAATGATTTTGTATACGCCGGTGAACAGCTGTCCGACGGCGCGGTTGCACCGCATGACATCTTACGTATCAAAGGTCCAGCTGAAGTCCAGCGGTATCTTGTGAATGAAATTCAGGAAGTGTACCGCACGCAAGGTGTTAAAATAAACGATAAGCATATCGAAATCATTGTACGGCAAATGCTGCAACGAGTTCGTATTGCTGATTCGGGAGATACATATTTCTTGCAGGATGACCAGGTTGACCGTCTGCGATTCCTCGACGAGAATCAGAAAATACGCGAGAAAGTGGTGATCACGGATCGAGGAGAATCTAATACCAAGGAAGGCCAAATTCTGACCAGAGCCGAACTTGACAAGGTGTTAAAAAAATATGACAAGAAGAAAGCGCCTGAATACCGTGAAGCCCAGCCCGCGACGGCCGAGCCTTTGTTGCTTGGAATTACTCAGGCTTCGTTGAGTACGGAAAGTTTCATTTCAGCCGCGTCATTCCAAGAAACAACAAAAGTTCTGGCGGATGCGGCCATAAGCGCGAAAACCGATTATCTTTTGGGTCTCAAAGAAAACGTAATCATGGGGCGGCTTATACCTGCAGGAACCGGGCTAAAACGTTACCAAGGGATTGCGGTTTCGCTCAAAGAAAGCGGGGAGGAAGAAAAAGGGAACGGCAAAAAAACGAAAAAAGAGAAAAAATAAAAACAATTTCATTCCTCAACTGTTTTGAGGTGATGTCGTTATCGACATCACCTTTTTTTATTTCCATTGACGTCCGGTGTTACGATATGCATCTTGAAATTAATATAAACATTAAATACCTTGTCGCATGGAAAATCAAATCGCTCTAGTCACGGGTTCCGGTCGACGTCTCGGTCGTAGGATAGCAATTGCGCTCGCGGAGTATGGCTTCGACATTGTGATCAATTACAACGAATCAAAAACGGCAGCTTCAAGAACCGTACGCGAGATCAGGAAACTGGGTCGACGCTGTATTGCCGTCAAGGCCGATGTAACAAAAGTCTCTCAGGTGCGCAAGCTGATGCGGGAGACCGTAAAAACATTCGGTAAGTTGGATGTGCTCGTCAACAATGCGGCCATCTTTCCACCACCAATTGAATTAAGAAGAATTACCGAGACTTTATGGGACACCGTAATTGATACTAACCTAAAGTCATCATTTCTCTGTGCCCAAGAGGCGTCTTCCTATATGATAAAACGAAAGGCAGGTAAGATAATCAACATCGCATCCCTTGGTGCATATCAGACTTGGCCGAAGCATATTCCCTATTGTGTGTCGAAGGCCGGCATTGTAATGCTGACAAAAGTTTTAGCTAAAGCCCTTGCCCCGCATATCACTGTTAATGCGGTTGCCCCGGGTACTATTATTATACCCAATGAAGAAAGCAACAGCATTAGTCACCCGCCAATTGAAAGAATTCCACTTAAGAAATACGGAATGCCTTCCGATATTACTGATATGGTCGTATTTCTTGCCTTGTCATCAAAGTATATAACAGGTCAGGTAATCAAAGTAGATGGGGGAGCCACGGTTTCATGACGAAGAATCAGGTGATCTCAAAACTATAAGATTAATAGCTGCGGATAAAAAAAATTGCAAAGCTGGACTTTGAAATTTTTTGATTGAGCCACAAGCGGGATTTGAACCTGCGACCTGCTGTTTACGAAACAGCTGCTCTACCGCTGAGCTATTGTGGCATTAATTATTTTGCGGTGCAAAGATAGATATTTCATTTTTCAAAATCAAATTATTTTATTTGAATTAATATTCCTCAAGATCGGCTTTCGATGCGCTCTGTTTGGGCTTGCAAATCTATATTTACTTATTTATATTTTTTTAGTTCATACCTTGCACTACCGTTTCTTCGTTTTCTTCCGTTTAACAATTAACCACATGCTAGTTGACGAAAAATTTCGAATTGGAACTCTTGTCGACAAAGCCAATGAAAGCCTCGGGGCAGCTGAATTGCTTATGGACGCGCAGCTGTACGAAGAATCTATATTAAGATGTTATCATGCTGTTTTTTTTACGCTGCGGGCATTCTTAAAAAAAAATAAAATCGAAATAGAAAGAACCTCTGACTCGATACCGGTATTCAAAGCACGCTTTATTGACACAAAAGTGCATTCTGCAGCGTTGTATGACGATTTGGTAGCCGTGATAAATGCCGGAGGATTTGAAAATCAATTCGGCCAGCTCCCAGCAGATGAATCATTAGCTCGTGATGTCTATGAAAAAGCAGAACGATTTTATTCCGTACTCACAGATTTAATATAAATAGAGGAGTCGCCATGTCTGAGATTGCCCGAATAGGCGTTTTACGGGGAATGGAAACAACTTTTCCTGATGCTTTGATTGCCAATATCAATAAAGTAGCAACAAAAAAAAAGTTAAAAGTAGCCGCTGAATTCATAATGCTTGGCGGCACGAAAATGAGCGAGCCATCGGGTTACAAAGTGATTATTGACCGAATTTCACATGAAGTTGCCTATTATAGGGCCTATCTGAAAAACGCGGTTCTTGGCGGAACTGACGTCATCAATAACCCTTTTTGGTGGTCGGCCGATGACAAGTTTTTTAATTATTCTCTTGCAGATCTGATGGGGATACCTGTTCCTAAAACGGTGATTCTCCCGCACCATCAGCATCCGCCAAACACAACCTCGGAGTCTTTTCGTAATTTGACGTTTCCACTTCCGTGGGACCGGCTTTTTGAATACGTTGGTTTTCCGGCATTTCTCAAACCATTTGACGGAGGAGGTTGGCGACACGTATATAAAGTTGAATCAGCCGATGATTTTTTCGAGAGATATAATCAGACAGGTGATTTGTGCATGGTATTGCAGGAAAACATAAACTTTGAAGAATATTATCGCTGTTACTGCATAAATAAGAAACACGTACGTATCATGCAGTTTGATCCCGGTGCAGAGCCTGTAAACAGATACGTAAAGAATCCAACGCCCCTGGACGAAAAAAAAGCAAAGCAAATTGAAAAATATTGTGTAGACATATGCACGGCATTGGGTTATGATCTTAACACGCTTGAATTTGCCGTTAGGGAAGGCATTCCTTATGCAATTGATTACATGAATCCTGCACCCGATTGCGATTACTATTCCGTGACTCCTCCCAATTTTGAATGGGTTGTTGATAAGGTTACAGAAATGGCCATTGATCGCGCTTTACACCATCAGCCGTACGCCGGGGAATTACGATGGAATCATTTTCTCAATGGCAAGGAATCGGATATGCCAAAGCCTCGAACTGCCAAAAAGAGCAAATCCAATACAGAGTGAGAGAATAACCGATGGTTAGTATTCCGGAGAGTATCCAATACTATAACGACCTTCTTGAAAAAAACGAATCGAAGATTGCAGATATTTTTTCTGTTTTCGTGAACGAATGTCAGTTGCAGAAGCTGACCTTTGGCGGACGTTCAATGTACAATTTTGTTCGTCCGAATTTTATTTCCATAGAACAATATGAATACATTCGATACGTCTGCGGCATTTTGCGGAATACCGTAACTAAATTTAAGAATGCAGCTCTTTCGAACCCTCATATCATGGCTCAGGCAGGCGTTAATGCACGTGAGAAGGAATTGGTTGATATTCATCCCGGTTATGATCGTTTGTCCATAACAGCTCGGTGGGATTCCTTCTTGCAAGGGGATTCCCTTAAGTTTGTTGAATTGAATGCAGAGTGTCCCGCAGGTATAGCATATTCAGATATTGCGGCTGAAGTTTATGACCGATTTCCATTTGTCATTGAATTTAAGAAAAAATATTCGGTAGAAAAATGTCAGATACGCCAGACACTACTAGACGGTCTTTTAGAAACTTATGAATCCTATACCGGTAACAAGAGAAATAATAAACCCGTAATTGCTATTGTTGACTGGAGAGACGTTCCGACCTTCACTGAGTTTCAGCTCTTTAAGGAATTTTTTGAGTCAAAAGGTTACGAATGTGTAATAGCAGATCCGCGGGATCTGGTGTATAAAAATAATATCTTACGGTTTGAAGATACAAAGATCGATCTTGTTTATAAACGTATTCTGACCAACGATTGTGTTGAACGCCCTGAAGAAACCCAGACCTTGGTTGACGCATACAGAGATCACAACGTATGCATGATTAATCCGTTTCGAGCTAAGATGGTTCACAAGAAATCGATTTTTGCTGTATTAACACATGAGAAAAACCGGGATATGTTCAACGGTGAAGAACTGTCCGTTATCTCGAAACATATTCCATGGACCCGTGTAATACAAGAGGAGAAAACGGTCTACAATGGGGCAATAATTGATCTCATTTCATACATATCATCAAATAAGAACGAATTTGTCATAAAGCCAAATGATGAATACGGAGGCAAGGGGGTTTGTCTTGGGAAAGAAACGTCGGCAGAGAATTGGAGCACAGTCATTCAAGAAGCCATGTCCGGTGACTTTTATGTAGTCCAGGAACTGGTGCCAATCCCGCGTGTTCCATTTCCAATTGTCGAAGATAACAAGATAAAGTATGTAGACATGGTCGTGGATATGGATCCATATGTTTTTGGTGCAAAAGTTGAGGGTATTCTCACAAGATTATCCGCGTCATCACTCGCTAATGTGACAGCTGGCGGGGGCACAACACCCACATTTATCCTTGATGAAATTCACTAAATTGTTTTTAAAGATACTTACTTCTTTATGATGATATTTTAAACTATGACTGAAAAAGTCCCTTTTACTATTGGAATTGAAGAAGAATTTCAGATCGTAGATCCTGAGACGAGGGAATTGCGCTCCCATGTTACAAGCCAAATGCTTGAAGAAGGTAAATTACTCCTTTCAGAACAGATAAAGATGGAGATGCATCAATCGGTTGTTGAAGTCGGAACGAATATTTGCAGGAATATTCATGATGCGCGAAAGGAAGTTGTAAAACTCAGAACAGCTATTGCGCAGTTGGCAATGAAAAGGGGATTGAGAATCGTTGCGGCAAGTACTCACCCAATAAGCGATTGGAAAAGCCAGGAAATCAGCGATCATGACCGCTACAAGGAAATTATCGAAAATATGCAAGATATCGCCAGAGCCAACCTCATTTTTGGTCTGCATATTCATATTGGGATGCCGGATAACGAAACTTGTATTGCGATTTTGAACCAGATTCGTTATTTTTTGCCGCATGTTCTGGCCATATCGACGAGTTCGCCATTTTGGATAGGGCGAAACACCGGTTTGAGTTCAATTAGAACAAAAATATTTCAGCGGTTTCCCCGAACTGATTTGCCGCCAGTTTTTGAATCGTGGGCGACTTTTGAAGATTATGTAAACCTATTGGTCAGAACGAACTGCATTGATAATGGCAAAAAGATTTGGTGGGATGCTAGGCCGCACCCGAATTTTGGCACTCTTGAGGTTCGTGTTTGTGATTTACCAACGCGAGTTGATGAAACTATCGCAGTTGCAGCCTTGATTCAAGCTCTAATGTTGACATTATATAGACTGTATATGAAAAATATTTCATGGCGGATTTATCCGCATCAGCTTATTTCAGAAAATAAATGGCGTGCGAGCAGGTATGGAATAAATGGTAAAATGATCGATTTTGGTAAAAGAGAAGAAGTGCACACAAAAAACTTAATATATGAATTGATTCAATTCGTCGATGATGCGGTAGAAGAACTAGGCAGCCGTAATGAAATTAACTATATTTACAAGATATTGGACGAAGGCACGAGTTCCGATCGGCAAGTCAAAGTATTTAATGAAAGCGGACGAGATCTAAAAGCAGTTGTCGACTACTTATTAACCGATACACTTACCGGATTATCATTAAAACCATAATAAACCATATATTAAACTAAACAACAGGAGACGATATGGGTATTTTTGCAAGAATGACAGATGTTTTGAAGGCAAACGTTAATGATTTGCTGGATAAGGCCGAGGATCCTGAAAAAATGATTAAGCAAATGGTTATCGAAATGGAAGAGGCTGTCAATAAGGCAACTACGGCAGTTGGGACAGCTATTGCAAATCAGAAGCGCCTTGAGAAACAATTTAATGAGAACAAAAAGCTTTCCGATGACTGGCAAAATAAAGCCATTCAGGCAGTGAATGCCGGACGCGATGATCTGGCGTCTCAGGCACTTGCAAAGAAAACTACGTATATGAATTCCGCAACTTCGCTCGAGCCGGTTCTGCAGCAAGCGACTCAAACAGCTGAGCAAATGAAGTCTCAGTTAATGCAGTTGAAAGCAAAACTTGATGAAGCGCGTGTTCGGCAAAATACGTTAATTGCACGACATCAGGCAGCAAAGGCCAAAAAAATGATTGCCCAGCAAATGAGCGGTATTGGCGGCGGTGCATTTGGTAATTTTGACCGTTTTGAGAAGAAAATTGAGGATGTGGAGTCACAAGCTGACGCTCATGCAGAACTGGCTGATCAATCATCATCGTTAGATGATGAATTCAAGAAGCTCACCACTGATTCCACAGTTGACTCGGAATTAGCTGCCTTGAAAGCCCAGTTGGGCAAGTGAGAAGCTGATAGCACATAGTTATAGTCCGTCAGTGATTATTTTGATGCATAATATATATTATGTAAACTATATTAACATTCTATACTTCTCTGTTTCTCTGCGAAACAAACTGTTTGAAAAAGAATGATTTTTCCGCTTTTAGTATACAGTAGTATGAGATTGATTGGACGCGCTAACTTATAGATAATTTTTCGTAGCTACAGCAGAATGGTCATGATAGTTAAAGCGTAAACGCAAATTAACCAATAATATATCCGCAGCTATTTGAGTTCTTTGATAATAGTCATGATATCAGATTTTATTTCCTGGAAAAGTTGAATAGTGTCTGTTTCTGTTTGATTAGTAGTGTGAGATCCTTCTTCTGATAACACTTTTTTGGCCCCCTCAATCGTGTATTTTTCGTCGTAAAGCAGCCTTTTTATGACAAGAATATTTTCAATATCCTCTTTTGTGTAAATTCGATTGCCTGATCTATTTTTAGACGGCTGAAGAATATCAAACTCATTTTCCCAGTACCTTAAGACATATTGCTTCAGTTGAGTCATTTCACAGACTTCACTAATGGAATAATAGAGCTTCTTTACTATAACTGACATAAATTTATATATTTAAGTTAATAAAGTGTTTTTTTTAGCTTTGAATCCATACAATAAGGTCAAGTAAATAGTGACATTGAAATCGGAGCACGTAATTGAATTTTGGGAGCACACATCAAAATCTGGAATTGCGTGCTTTTAAAGAAGCCAAAAGGTGCTCCGAGACAAATACTACATAAATAACACAAACTACACGTAAATTCAAGTATATCAATTAGGTGATAATTGATTCTACAGGATGATACATAAGATCAAAAGCGTCCGCAACACCTTTATAAACAATTTTTCCATTGACTATATTGCAGCCAAGTAATAGTTCCCTATTTTTCTTGACAGCATTTTTCCATCCTAAATTGGCTAGTTGGATCGTGTATGGCATGGTTGCATTAGTCAATGCAACCGTTGAAGTTACTGGAACAGCTCCTGGCATATTAGCAACACAGTAATGAATTATTCCATCGACCGTAAAAATGGGGTCTTCATGTGTTGTAGGCCTTGTTGTTTCCACGCAACCTCCCTGATCGACAGCAACATCCACAATAACAGCACCTTGACGCATCGTTTTGAGCATGGATTTCGTTATTAGCTTTGGTGCTTTTGCCCCCGGAATTAATACAGCGCCGATAACTACGTCAGCATTTCTAATAGCTTCAGCAATATTGTAGCTATTAGACATGAGAGTAGTCACATTCTTTGGCATAATGTCATCCAGGTATCGTAACCGGTACAAGTCAATATCCATTATTATAACCTTAGCTCCTAAACCGGCTGCAATTTTTGCTGCATTTGTACCGACGACACCGCCTCCAATGATTACGACTGTAGCAGGCTCCGTTCCCGGAACTCCACTCATAAGAACTCCCCTGCCGCCAAATGTTTTTTCCAGGTATTTCGCTCCCTGTTGGGCGGCCATTCTACCAGCCACTTCACTCATAGGGTCCAGCAATGGCAATTTCTTATCTGAGCGTTGGACTGTTTCGTAAGCAATTGCGATACAGTCAGATTTAATCATTGCTTCCGTTAAGTTCCTATCAGCCGCAAAATGAAAATATGTAAAAACAATCTGGTTTGAGTGAATCAGCTCATATTCCTGTTTAATAGGCTCTTTCACTTTTACAATCAAATCTGATTTACTATACACATCCTTTGCAGTAGAAACAATCTGCCCTCCAGCCGCAATATATGCTTCGTTACTGAAACCACTTCCTTCTCCAGCATTGTTTTCAATAATAACCTTATGGCCGTTCTTAATAAGTTCAGCAACACCAACTGGCAAAAGGCCGACGCGGTTCTCCTTTATTTTTATCTCCTTTGGAACGCCTATATTCATAAAGTGTGCCCCTGATCAATAAAGAACCGATACTTGCATTTTTTTTGCAGAATGAGCTAGATGACTAGCCGCTTTCTGTATACTTTCGAGTGACAGTTGATCAATATAGTCAGTAATATCAGAAATATTAAGTTTTTTCTTTAGATAGATCTCGTTCTTTGCCAGCCTTATCATTCTCGTCGATGTACTTTCAAGTCCAAACAGTAAATTAGCTTTGATTTGTGCCTTCGCCATTTTGAGTTCATGTATTTTTATAGGATTGGTTAGCAACTTGTTACATTCTGATTTTACAATTGCGATTGATTTTTCGAGATTCTTTTTGTCCGTCGCCAAATAAATTCCAAAAACTCCAGTATCATACATAAAATCTGCAAAACTATAAATCGAATAGGCCAACCCATATTTTTCGCGAACTCGCTGAAAAAGTCTGGAACTCATTCCTCCACCAAGAATCATATTCAATGCCAAAAAATCAAATTTCTTGTTATTTAAATAACTAATATTAATAGGATTACCTATACATACATGGGCTTGTGATATGTTCTTATTAATAATTTCCATTTTACCCACCCCGGTTCCGTTTGTAAATATCTTGAATTTGGATGGCCAATATGACCGGTTTATTCGTCTTTGCTCGAACGAGAATTTTGTTCTAACAAGTTTGGTCAATTCTCTTTCATTAAAGTTTCCGGCAATAGAGATTACCACATTAGATGGGACATAGTACTTGTTATAAAAGGCTACCAACTGATCTTGCGTAAAACTTGAGACCGTTGTTCGTGATCCCAGTATGCTATATCCTAAGGAATGGTTCTTGAACAACTGGCCATAAAAATGATCCTGTATGCATTCCTCGGGAGTATCTTCAGTATCTTTGATCTCCTCCAGAATTACCTGTTTTTCACGCCTGATTTCTTTTTCATCGAAAACGGCATTCTGGACTAAATCCGATAAGACGTCGACTGCAAGCGGAAGATCTTCGCTGAGAATTGTTGCGTAAAAACAAGTTTGTTCTTTACTTGTGAAGGCATTCATATTCCCGCCTACATTTTCAAGTGCTTTCGCTATTTGAAGTGCGTTTCTCTTTGTAGTTCCCTTAAATACTGAATGCTCAATGAAATGGCAAATACCCATATTAAATGCAGTCTCATGTCTGCCGCCAACCAAAACCCAAACTCCGATCGTTATGGAACGGAGATTGGGCATATTCTGAGACAACAGCGTGAGCCCATTTTCAAATACCGTCTTCGAAAAATTATCTTCGCTATAGAGCGTTTTGCTATTCGCCGAGTTAAACGAGTGGATAAAAGAAGGTGATAACCGATTTTTATCGGATCGTTTATTCATTTAGCTTTTTTTCTCTGGTTCGTGGTGTGGTTCTCTTTTGATTAAAGCTTTTCTGCTCAATTCATACTTGGTCTTGCCATCGCGAGTCATTATCTCCTGCAAAAGAACTTCAACTTCGTCCCCTAGTTTCAGGTATTCTTCGACTCTCTGGACGCGTTTATGATCTATCTCAGAGATGTGGAGGAGACCTTCTTTCCCTGGTAATATTTCAACAAAGGCACCAAAATCAGTGATTTTCTTAACGGTTCCTTTATAGGTTTTACCTTTTTCCGGATCCTCTGTCAGACCCCGGATATAATTAATCGCAATTTCACTACCCTCCGCATTAACAGATGCGATGAAGACCGTTCCATCCTCGCCAATATCGATCTTTGCGCCTGATTTCTCTACTATTTCACGAATAGTCTTACCGCCCGGACCAATTACTAATCCAATTTGGTCAACTTTGATCTTTATGGTAGTTATTTTGGGAGCAAAAGGTGAAATATCCGGTTTACCTTGAGCAATGGTCTGGTTCATAATGCCCATAATATGTATCCGACCTTCTTTGGCCTGAGCCAATGCTTCACGCATAATTTCAAAAGAAATACCCTTGATCTTAATATCCATCTGGCAAGCAGTAATACCCTTGGCGGTTCCTGCAACTTTGAAATCCATATCGCCCAAATGATCTTCATCACCTAAAATATCGCTTAAGATTGCATATTTCTTATCTTCCTTGATCAAGCCCATTGCAATACCGGCAACCGGTGACTTAATTGGAACACCAGCGTCCATAAGCGCCAGTGAACCGCCGCAGACCGATGCCATAGAACTTGAGCCATTTGATTCCAAAATTTCGCTTACGATACGAATAGTATAAGGGAATTCGTCCTCCTGCGGTAGAACAATCTTCAATGCTCGTTCGGCGAGATTGCCGTGTCCGATTTCCCTTCTTCCTGGCCCGCGGGACATACGCGCTTCGCCAACTGAGAAATGCGGAAAATTGTAATGCAGCATAAATCTCTTATCAGATACAGGATCGATACCGTCGATGAATTGTTCGTCAATTTTAGTACCAAGCGTCGATACAACGAGAGCTTGCGTTTGTCCTCTGGTGAACAGAGCCGAACCGTGCACCCTAGGAAGAAAATTTATTTCGCATGTAATGGGTCGAATTGCAGTCATTGAGCGTCCGTCTAAGCGGCGTTTTTCATCCAATATCATGCTTCGCATGTCCTGGTATTGCAAGTCTTCAATAATTTTAGCAATAGCCTTGGAAGAGTCCGGATATTTTTCAGAAAATTGTTCCACCAGAACTTTCTTTAGCTCTTTCAACTTACTGTTACGTTCTGCTTTGTCGGCAATCCTATCCGCCTCATAGACCTTGGATTTTGCGATCTCGGTAACCTCTTTCAGAAAGGTTTCATCCAATTTTGTAGGTTCGAATGCTCGCGTTATTCTTTTTACTTCTGCAGCAAGTTGTTCTTGAATAGCAACAATCTGTTTTATCGTCTCATGTGCAAACATGATCGCATTTAGCATATCTTCTTCTGATATTTCGTGCGACTCCCCTTCTACCATTGCTATAGAATCCTTTGTACCGGAAACGATAATATCCATGTCACTTGACTGCAGTTGTTCGAAGCTGGGGTTGATGATCATTTGGCCTTCAACTCTGCCGACACGCACTGAAGCGATAGGGCCGTGAAAAGGAATGTCGCTAACCATCAGCGCAGCCGAAGCCCCAATACCGCCTAAAACGTCGGCATTGTATTCTTTATCGCTTGAAATGACATTCACATTTACGATCGTATCGAACTGATAACCTTCCGGAAAAAGTGGGCGAATGGGTCGGTCAATAAGGCGGCTGCTTAGAATTTCTTTTTCGGTGGGTCTTCCTTCCCGCTTGAAAAATCCTCCTGGAATCTTACCTGCGGCATAAGCGCTTTCACGATAGTCTACGGATAAGGGGAAGAAATCGACGCCTTCTTTTGGTTCTTTGCTGGAGACAACGGTCGCCAAAACGACAGTATCGCCATAACGTACGATCACTGCGCCGTCGGCTTGCCGGGCGACCCTCCCGGTTTCGATCTGAAGGCTTTTTCCGCCAATTTCCATTTCTTTTGAAAAAATCATGAGTACTTACTCCTAGTTAAATTAAGTGATGAATTCACTTGAATAGCGGTAAGCACATCGAGATTTTTTTTAGAACGTCAGCCTAAATGAATTCTTAAAAATAAAACCCATTTAGAATGACGAAATAAAAAACCTCACTTATCGCTATTCAAATTAATGTATAAATGACAAAAGTTAAACCGTATAAGTTTAACTTTTGTCGTTTTGTTATTTTCTTATGCCTAATTCGGCTATCAATGACCGATATTTTTCAATATCTTTCTTGGTCAAATAAGTCAGCAAACGCTTCCGCTGCCCGACCATTTTCAATAGGGATCGGCGGGAACTGTGATCTTTAGCATGCGTTTGCAGATGTTTGGTCAAATCATTAATGTGTTGAGTTAATAAAGCAATTTGAACCTCAGAAGCGCCGGTATTTTTTTCCGAGCCGCCGCTGTATTTCTTGATAGTTTCAAGCCTCATTTCTTTCGTAACTGCCATGGTACTTATTTTCTCCTTCTATTTTTTTGTTTATACCATTTTATATAAGTTGCACGGAATATATAGAAATTATTCTTATGAATCAAATAGTTTATTAAAAACTTAATTTATTGGAAATCCTTTATTTAATGCTGTTTTTATATCTTCGGAAATCTGCCTTTGGAGTTCTTCAATGGAATTGAATTTTGTTTCATCACGCATTCGGTACAAAAACTCTATTTGTATTTCATTATCGTAGACGTTATTGGAAAAATCAAGTATATGGGTCTCAATAATCGCCTCATCGGCGTTCGTAAAAGTTGGTCTAGATCCAACATTAGTTACCGCTCTGTATTTAATGTTTCTTAGATGAACGAAACAGGCATATACCCCATTTTTTGGTATTAATTTAAGAGGATGCCCTGCAATATTTGCTGTTGGATAACCAATCCTCCTTCCTCTGCCGTCGCCTCTGACTATTTTTCCAGAATAAAGATATGGGCGGTTAAGAAATTGGTTTGCCTTTTCTATATGTCCTTCACGGATAAGTCTACGTATCAATGTGCTATTTATTACCGTATCCTCGTGTGCGATAGCGTTGATCTGATTTACCTCAAAACCGTAACTGCGAGACAGGCGCATCATGAGGTCGAAATTTCCACTTCTGTTTTTTCCGAATACGTGATCATGCCCAATGACGCATTTTGCCATTCCAATTTTATTTAGCAGGATATCCTTAATAAATTCCTCACCGGTCTTGGACGCTAATTCTTTATCAAACTTGGCCACAACAAGGACATCCACTCCTAATTTATCCAGTATGTCTGCCTTTTCCTCGATAGTTGTCAATATACGTATTTGTGGTGTTCGTTCAGGTCGAATGATGGTTTGTGGATGGGGTTCAAATGTTAGTAAGACACTACGCCAATCTCTAAGGCTCGATTCTTTAACAAGCGATTTCAGAATTTCCTGATGGCCTCTATGGATTCCGTCAAACGTTCCAATCGTTATAATCGAATTTTTTGAATACGTGATATTTTCAAGGTCAGTTTGAATGAGCATTCGCGCTTTTTAATGAGTTAATTACTAATGCGATTTGCTCGATAGATAACGCATCATCGCATGAATAGGTTCCGATTGATTCTCTCTTCAGGCTTTTTACATATGCACCGCATCCGATTTTGTTACCAAAGTCGCGAGCTATAGCTCTGACGTAAGTGCCTTTGGAACAGCGAATACGTGTTTGCATTATAGGTTTTTTGTAATCAAGTATATCAAACAACTCGATTAGAATTTTACGCGGCTTGAGGTCAGGAGAATGTCCCTTACGAGCGAGCTTATAAGATGGCGTGCCGTTAACCTTTATGGCGGAATACGCAGGAGGCATTTGTTCAACCTCTCTTGCAAGCTCCATCGCAATTGCAGCAAGTTTTTCAATTGTATAATCTCCAACCGCTCCAATGTCGATTACTGCGCCGTCGCAATCCAGGGTATCGGTTGTTTTTCCTAATTCAAATTCATTCAGATAAGTTTTTGATAACCCGGCAAATGTATCCACAGTCTTTGTCGCTTTGCCCGTACATACGATTAATAAACCTGTTGCAAAAGGGTCTAAAGTTCCGCAATGCCCAACTTTTTTTGCCCTCGTTATATTTCGAATTTTATTTACGACATCAAAGGAAGTCCATCCGGCAGGTTTATTAACAAGAATTACAGTCCCATGATCGAAAAAATTAGATATGGCAGTACGATCGACGGCTAACAGAACAGAACCAAAAATTGAATTGAGAGTTTGGGTTGTAATCAGCGGGAATTCATGAGTTGAGTTTTTCACTGTGGATTTCTCTAAATATCTGTTCGATTTTGTCGGCGTTTTGTTGGCTTTCATCGAAATAAAACTTAATCTGCGGAATGTATTTCACATCGATTCGTTCACCTATCTTGCTGCGAAAAAATCCCTGAGCATGATTCAGAGCCTTTGCCGTCTCCTTAATTTTCGTATGATCCGGTATGGTGAAATAAACCTTTGCGTAGCTAAGATCATCATTCAGCTTAACACCCGTAATAGTCAGGTCCTTGAATCGTGGGTCGCGCATCTCTGTTAGAATGATGGAGCCAATCTCCCTGTAAATAAGTTCAGACAAGCGATGGTTACGCTGATTCATGATATTTGTTAGTAAATTTGCACTGATTGGGAAACAATTTCTGTTTCGCCTTTGAATTCGATCAATTTAATAATCTCATCAAAAGTTTGCTGGACCACTCGTTTTTCATTGCTTACTGTGGCAATGCCAAGTCCGGCTAATTGCCATTTATCTAAATGCTTCACTTCAGCAATAGAAACATTAAATTTTCTCATCACTTGATCTTTGATGCTTTTGAGCACAAAACGTTTTTCTTTGAGCGAATTACTTGAGTGAATAAATAATTCTAATTCACAAACTCCGACGAGCATACGCTACACCGATAACGTTCGTTTCGTTTCCACTTTTTCGTAACACTCGATTACATCGCCGACTTTGACGTCATTATAATTATCAATAGTTATTCCGCACTCGAAGCCCGATGCAACTTCACGGGCATCGTCTTTGAATCTCTTGAGCGAAGATAACTTACCTTCATGAACAACTTCTCCGTTCCTCAATAGTCTTATCGGCTGGGTTCGATTTACTTTGCCGTCGACCACATAACATCCAGCAATTGTACCAACCTTAGAAATCTTAAATACTTCTCGAATTTCCACTGTTCCGGTGGTTCTATCTGAATGCTCAGGTTCCAATAATCCTTCAAGCGCCTTACGGATATCCTCGATACAATCATAGATGATATTGTAATACCGGATATCAATATTTTCTTTTTCAGCTAATTTGCGCGCATTAAGATTGGGGCGAACATGAAATCCAATGATGATGGCGCCGGAGGCGGCAGCCAAAAGGACATCCGACTCCGTTATCACACCCACGCCGCGGTGAATGATATTCACTTTTACTTCAATGGTACTGAGGCGCTGTATCGAATCGCTGAGCGCTTCTACTGAACCGTCAACATCTCCCTTAAGAATAATACCCAAATTAGATACTTTTCCTTCGCGAACCTGTCTTGAAATCTCATCCAGCGTCAAGAATCTTACTCGGCGATGATCTTGTTCTCTTTTCAGCTGCTGACGCTTTAATGCAAGGCTTTTTGCAATGCGTTCGCTTTTCGTTACAAAGAATTTATCCCCGGCCTGCGGTAAGCCGTCAAAGCCAATCAGAGCTACCGGAGTGGAAGGACCGGCCGATTTGACAATATTTCCTCGTTCATCATACATAGCTTTGACACGGCCGGAATATATGCCGCATATAAAAGGATCTCCGACATGCATAGTGCCGGACTCAACAAGAACGGTCGCTGTTGCACCGCGGCCCTTGTCAAGACGCGCCTCAATAACAGTACCTTTTGAAAGGGTGTCTAATTTTGCCTTGAGTTCCATAACGTCTGCTTCGAGTAATATTTTTTCCAAAAGTTGTTCGACGTTGAGTCCTTTCTTGGCGGAAATTTCAACGCATTGATATTTACCGCCCCAGTCTTCAACCAATATATTTTTTTCTGATAATTGCGTTTTGATTCGCATGGAATTCGCTTCCGCTTTATCAATTTTATTGATCGCAATAATAATCGGAACTCCGGCGGCCTGTGCGTGATTGATTGCCTCTACGGTCTGAGGCATGACGCTGTCATCTGCTGCCACTACAATAACGACAATGTCGGTCACTTGAGCTCCACGGGCACGCATAGCAGTAAATGCTTCGTGGCCGGGAGTATCAAGAAATGTAATCTTTCGTGTGTCCGGCAAAACGACTTCATACGCACCGATATGCTGAGTAATTCCTCCCGCTTCTCCTGCTACTACATTCGCTCTTCGAATATAATCAAGTAATGAAGTTTTTCCGTGATCAACATGTCCCATAATAGTTACTATTGGCGAACGGGGCACTAATGGAACATCATCTTCTTCTTGTTCTTCCTCGATCTCTAAGTTGTCAAACTCTTCCATGCGTTCAGTTTGAAAACCAAACTCGCTCGCAACAAGCGTGATCGTATCCATGTCCAAACGTTGATTGATTGACACCATAAGTCCAAGGGATAAACAAGTTTTTATAACATTCGCCACTTCCTCTTCCATGAGGTCGGCAAGTTCATGAACAGAAAGATACTCTTGGACTTTTAGTATATTCTGCTCTTCAGCTGCTGCAAGTTCCTGCGTCTCCGCTTCTCGCTCTGCGCGTTTCATTTTTTTTCGCTTTTGTCTCTCTTCGCCCAGAGTCTTACTTTCATCCATTTTAGCAAGCGTTTCACGGATCGCCGCTTCTACATCTTTTTCATCAACTTTAACTTTCTTACGTTTTTTCTTCTTGCCTTTTCCGTGCTTATCATCAGCAACAGGTTCCGGCTCCGGGACGTCATCCTTACCTTTTTTCTTTTTTCCGCGCCGCCCAAATGAATCAGCTCCAGCTTCGTCTTTTAAGGCCTGCTTCTCGAGTTGTTGGCGTGCTTTTTCAAATGCGAGTTTAAACTCTTCAATGGATTTATGAGACGATTTTAGAGTTTCAAGAAGGTCTACTTTCTTTTTTTCTATTTTACCTGCTTCGACAGGCTTCTCTGTTTTAAGTGTTTCATCAATTCGCATATCGGTTCCTCGTGTTGGAACCCTGCGTAGCGGTTTTTCCTCGATGCTGTGAGGTGTTTCGACTTCATGTTCGGTTGTCGTTTTTTCAATAGCATCTTGTATAACCGGCTGTTTTTCCACCTCGACCGGAGTGGGTTCAGCTGGTTGTTCAAATAGAGTCGTTTGATCGTCATCCTTCTTATCTTTTTTACCTTTTTGTTTGATGTAGGTATCAGCATGTTTCTTCTCTTTGCTGAAACGGGCCAACACTTTTTCCATCATTTCATCGTCAACGGAACTCATGTGGGTCTTTATAGTCTTATAACCGCTTTTTTGCAAAAAGGCTATGATCTCGGCATGTCCGACAAGCAACTCTTTTGCGACCTGAAAAATTTTTTTACCTGTTTTTGCCATAAAAATTCTAGTGACCTATTAGATTAAATAAAGTTATTCTTTAGTTTGTAATTTGCTGTGCGTACTAATCAGCTTGTTTAGGGATTTTTCCGATACGCCCTCGGCTTTTCTGAGTTCTTCAATATCGTTAATGTCACCCAATTTAACAAATCCCTTTTCGGCAAATATCTCGGCGGCTGCTTTTGACACACCTTTAATATCGTTGATCAAAGTTTCTTCAGTAACAGCGGCTTCTTCCTCTGTATCTGTGATTTTTGCTGTTTTAGTTTCTTCGGTTGCGACTTCTTCAGTTAGCACTTCTTCTACCGACACCGCTTCTGTCGCCTCTTGCTCATCATCCTTCTCCTCTTCGCTCTCAGGGGTTCCGCTCAGTTCAGAGTATTTTATTGTTTCAATTTGGTAACCGGTTAACCGTGACGCCAAATTGATATTCTGCCCAAAACGCCCAACAGCAATGGACATTTCGTCGTCATTGATCACGGCTAACGCTTTTTTCTCAGTCTGATCAACTTCGATGCGCAGGGGTTTGGCAGGACTGAGGGCGCGTGAGATAAGAATTTCCGGATCTGAACTCCAACTAATAATATCGATTTTTTCGTTGTTCAACTCTTTAACTATGGCTTGAATACGTACACCCTTCATTCCAACGCAGGCGCCGACGGCATCGATTCGTTTGTCGTTGGAGTAAACTGCGATTTTAGTTCTTTCACCGGGATCACGCGCGATCGCCTTGATCTCAATAATTCCGTCATAAATTTCAGGTACTTCATTTTCGAATAAACGCATCAGGAACATCGGTTCAGAACGTGACACGACGATTCGCGGGCCGCGCGGATCGTCTACCACTTCTTTGATCAGCGCGCGAACTGTTTCGCCGCGCTTATATCGTTCGTTGGCAATCTGTTGAGCTTTCGGCATGATCAATTCTGCGCGTTCAAAACTTACGAAAATCTCATTACGGTTGATCTGCCTTATTTCACCAACGATAATTTCACCGACACGATTGGAAAATTCATCAAATAGAAGTTTACGCTCTATGTCACGTATTCTTTGATTCAATGTCTGCCGCGCGCTGATAATTAGTCGACGGCCGAAAGTTGCCGGATCGATTACCTCGATAAAATCATCGCCAATTTCCATGTCAGGCTCGACTTTTTTTGCCGAATCAACTGAAATCTGTGTAATCGGATCTTCAACTTCCTCGACCACCGTCTTGGTCTGATAGATTTCAATGGCCGCTTTGTCTAAGTTAACAATGACGTCGAAATTTTCTTTTTCACCGTACTTTTTCTTTATCATCATTTTGAAGATCTCTTCAATGATAAGATTTAGTTCATCTTTTTCAATATTCTTTTCCTTTGCGATTTGCGTAAATGCTTCTACCATCTCGCTTGAGTGATCCGCAGCCATATATCCTCCGTTAAACGATTAATATATAAAATAAATTTTTTACCATTTGAGTTGTATCAAGGCGGAATTGATTTTTGCAAGCGGGATTTCAATCAGTTCCGGCAGATTTTTTTTCTTACCTTTGAGCTTCAAATGGAGCTTATCTTCGATGACATTTTCTATCGTGCCTTTGCATTCTTTGCTCGATTTGTCCCTGTCTGTGTAATTTACAAGAATCTCACGTCCAATATTTTTTCGAAACTGCCAGTCTTCTTTAATTGGCCTTTCGACTCCCGGTGAAGATACTTCAAGAACGTATTCGGAGTCTATGGTATTATCCTGCTCCATTTTGTCAGCAATTTTTCTACTAAAAGCCTTACATTGATCGATTGTAATTCCGCTTTCACTGTCAAGAAAGATTCTGATCATCTTGCGCGACTGGACACTTTTTAAGTCAATTTCCACAACTTTAAAATCAGTATTTTCAATAGCCCAATGCACTGTTTCTTGTATTTTTGCCACAAAGTCCATTTCATATCTACAAAATAAAAAAGTGGGTCTTGAGAACCCACTCCGTAATAGGTAAAAGCAAACTGAGGCTAAAGATAAAGAAATAAAGTTCATTTTGCAAGTAAAATTTATCGTATAATAACAATTTTCTTGCTTTTTCTGGCTTGAATATTTACATTGGCGACACCAAGGTAAATTGGGGACATAGCTTCCCGCCTCAGTCGGCGGACAAGTATTCTTCGAATGGAGAAAGTTAGTAATTAAAAGTTATCTTCATAGCTCAATGTATTAAATGGGGACATAGCTCAGCTGGGAGAGCGCAAGGCTGGCAGTCTTGAGGTCAGGGGTTCGATCCCCCTTGTCTCCACACCCATAATGACTAAGCATTTATTTGCTTGGTCATTTTTTTTGTACGGCTGACTTTTTTGGAAGGTTCCATGCTCCGATCAAATCAAGTAGCTTCGACTGTCCATTTTTAATATCAATGCGCTTTAAGGTCAAATTTCTTCTCACCTGCATAAACTGAAATCGGCAGATGATTTTCTTTCGGAGGGTAAGGGCAGTTATAGTTATCACTGTAAGCGCACCACGGATTATAGGCGGAATTGAAGTCCAAAATGTAATCGTCGGTCGTTTCATGTAATGTCAATTCTATATATCGACCCGCTGAATAAGTTTCATTCCCGTTCGTTGAATCTTTAAATGGAACAAAAAGATAGTCAGCGTGCCCTTCAATTGCAGGTTTTGGTCGGTACGCGTTCAATTTCTGCCGGCCATGTAAATCGAATTCAAAATAGCCATATTCAATATAATGTTTGATCTTGCCTTTGGAAGTAACCATGTCTAATTCCCGCGGCTTATCATATTTATTCAATTTTGCATAGAATACATATGTTGAATCAAAAACATAATAATCCAAACCACGGAACTTTATCTTCAAAGTGTCACTTAATGGCGACTCTGAAGATGCAAAGTATTTATCTTTTTCAATCCTTTCCCGGTTTATCGAGAATACGATCTTCTGCAATTCACCAGAGGAAAGCCTCTGATTGGGCAACTTTTCGCAGGCCGATAATAAGGCGGCCATGTAACAAAAAATTAAAACGTGATTCATAAATTAATCCAGTATAATTTTCCCGGTGCCTTCAGTTACAAACCCTATAATGGCTGCCGAACTATAACCATAGTTACGCAAGGCAGTAACTAAATTATCGGCAAGATTTTTTTGGATCGCTATCAGTAACCCGCCCGAAGTCTGGGGATCATAAAGTAGATTATCGGCAGCCTCATCATTTATTTTTGGTTGAATTAGACTATCTCCAATTAATAGACGGTTTAACCTATTTCCTTTGGTTAAGTACTTCTTATGAGAAGCAAATTTCCTTGCTTTCTTAAAAAACGGGACCTGGCTCGAAACTATTGTTAGATTAACTCCGCTTGCTGTCGCCATTTCAAAAGCGTGTCCGAGTAAACCAAAACCTGAAATATCGGTTGCGGCACTTGTCTTAAATTGTCGCATCACTTCTGCACCTCTGTCATTCAACTGAATCATCGACTGTACGATCTCTTTCACGTCCGAGGGCGATGCATCCCCTTTCTTGATTGCAGTAGCTGTGACGCCCGTACCGATCGGTTTTGTTAAAACTAAAACGTCGCCCGGTTTTGCATTTGCATTTGTAATGATGTCATGTGGAGAGATGATTCCAGTAACCGAAAGTCCATATTTGATTTCTTTGTCCTCGATGGAATGGCCGCCCACTAATACCGCGCCGGCTGCTTTGATACGCTCGGCTCCTCCTTCCATAATTTTTTGCAATACTTCGATGGGCAACTCTTTAGTTGGGAAACACACTATATTCAAAGCCGTTAGCGGCTTACCTCCCATCGCATAAATATCCGACAGCGCATTGGAAGCCGAGATTTGACCGAAGGTATACGGATCATCCACGATCGGAGTGAAAAAATCTACGGTTTGAATGAGCGCGGTATCGTCATTGAGACAATATACCCCGGCATCGTCGGAAGTTTCCATTCCAACCAACAAATTATCATCGGTGAATTTCGGCAGACCTGCCAAAACGGTCCTCAAATCAAGAGGACTCATCTTGCTGGCTCAACCTGCGCATTCAACAGTTTGTGTTAGTCGAATTTTCTTTTTCATGTAATTTGGAATCTGAATTATTTTATGAGTCGAGACTTGAAACAAGCTCTCTGGCATTCTTTAAGGTAACGTCCGTGACTTGCTCTCCGCCCAGTAATTTAGCCACTTCACGTATTTTATCATCCTGCGAGAGTTTATTAATTGAGGTGACCGTTTTGTTTTTAATAAAGTTCTTTTCAACGGAATAATGTGATTGAGAAAAGCTTGCAATTTGCGGTAAATGGGTGATACAAATCGTCTGATGAGATTGCGCAAGATGGTATAATGACTTGCCGACGGATTGCGCAATGCGTCCGGAAATGCCAACATCAATTTCATCGAAAACTAAAGTAGGAATCTGATCGGACCCCGCCAGCGCGGATTTTAGACTTAGCATAATGCGCGACACTTCACCCCCGGATGCAACCTTGACCAGTGGTTTCGGCGATTCTCCTAAATTAGTGGAGATCATAAATTCTACGAAGTCCAGGCCAGTTGATGACGCGTCAACATGAACGCCGTTCACTGTGATGAAACCTACAGGGTTTTCAATGTATCTGATTTCTGTTTTAAAGAGGGCGTGTTCCATACCTAAGTTCCGCATTTCGATCACAACTTTTTTGTCGAGTTCAAGAGCAAATTTACGTCGTTGTGCTGTTAACGCAGCACAGAGTTTAACGTAATTTCCAATCTCCTCATCAAGTTGCTTACGGAGTTTATTCAATTCAAAATCAAAATTATCCGATATATTAATGGCTTCCTCGATTTGAACTTTCTTTGCAAGTATTTCATCGATGGATCCATATTTTTTTTTAAGTCGCTGGATGGCCGCAATCCTCATTCTAATTTCCTCAAGCCGCTCCGGTTCAAAGGTTATTTTTTGATGGTAATCACCGACCCATCGTGATACCTCTTCCAACGTAATTTTTGCTGTGATGAATTGGGAAATAATATCATTTAGTCGTTCGTCGACTTTACTAATTTCTTCAAAAGCATGATACGTTTCACCCAAAATATCCACGATCGATCCTTCCGTGTCATACAGGGCATCGTATATTTTTTTTGTCAGTTCAAAAAGTTTTTCAGAATTCGAAAATATCTTTTCTTCCTGTATTAATCTTGTGTCCTCATTGATTTCCGGCGAAATATCCTTAATCTCTTTTAGTTGATGTTGAAAAACTTCGCGTTTTTCAAGATAAGTTTGTCTTTGGCTTTCAAGCTCGCCAATTCTATTCTTGCTCTCGCCTATCCGCTTAAAACTTTGTTTGACTTCGCTTGTCACAGACTCAAGACGTCCGTATGCATCCAGGATATCCACGTGAATTTCCTGATGCAGCAGCGACTGATGGTCATGTTGTCCGTGAAGATCAACAAGTAAATCACCTATAGACTTAAGAAGCGAAGTCGTAATGAGCGTATCGTTTACAAAACATCGATTCTGGCCTTTAAGTGAGATTTCGCGACGAATCAAAATCTCATTTTCAGGAACCTCGATATCGTTGTCTTGAAGCAAACTGTGTAACCCATGGTTGTTTTTAATCGTAAACGTTCCTTCGATTACTGATCGCTCGGCGCCGCTACGGATATTGTCAGTCGTGGCCCGTTCTCCAAGGATCATGGATAATGCGCCAAGCAGTATCGACTTTCCTGCGCCCGTTTCGCCGGTAATGATATTTAATCCAAGTTCGAACTGAATTTCGGCCTGCTCGATCAGTGCAAAGTTCTTTATACTGAGCGTTTTAAGCATCGCAATGGAACGTTTTATTTATGGATAGAATGATAAAGGCAAGTATGTTATTTTATTTGTTTCAATAGATTCACCATTTCAACAGCCGTTAAAGCCGCATCCCAACCTTTATTACCGCTCTTAGATCCGGCGCGTTCAATAGCCTCTTCCAGCGTATCGCATGTAAGAACGCCAAAAACTGTTGGGACGCCCGTTTGCAGCCCGACTTGGCCAATTCCTTTTGCGGCTTCACCTGCAACATAGTCGAAATGGGCGGTTTTTCCGCGAATAACAGCACCTAAACAAATAACGGCATCGTATTTTTTCGTTTGCGCGATTCTAAGCGCCGTTAGCGGAATTTCAAATGATCCCGGCACTTTAACGACGTCGATATTTTCCGAATTTCCGTCGTGACGAATGATGCAATCCGTTGCTCCTTCTAATAGTTTGTCCGTTATGAAACTATTAAAACGGCTGACAATAACTGCATACTTGTGATTTTGCGCTGAAAGCTTTCCCTCGAATTTCATAAATATCCTCAATGTTTTTTAATAGGTAAATCGTATAGTAGGCATTGTGATTAATTCATTTTGAGACAGTTTCTGTTCAAGTCGAAAAGACAAACTGAGTTTAGTTGCATCTTCTTTGTTCTTTCGTTTTACAATCCACGCTGCATCCGTTAAACTTAAAAGGTGGTTAATCATCAGCATACCGGTCATTCCGCGCGCCGTGCTCAGGTAATCATTGCTTTTAATACGCATACCACGATAGTCTATCATCAAAGGCGTCAGGTTGTGCCTCGTGTACCCTGTCGAAAAATCCGGACTCGGGTTATACATAGCATCGGCCCACCCAAGCGCAAATTGTTCCGGATATTTGTAAATCATTTCATAATATTGCTGACGTGAATTTTTATAAAGATGATGAACGGAAACCCCGGTCTTGGTGCCCCATACATTTTCCGCAGACTCCAGCAAAGTATAATTAATTCCGGTGTCCTTTCGGCCTAAATCTCCGGGGCCTATCTCAAAATTCGGATCGTTTTGTAGTGATGTTTCCAAAAACATGAGATACTTATCCACGTCCCAATTCTTGTCGGCAAATTTCTCATATTTTCTCTCGAACTTCTTTCCTTTATTTTGATTATGAAAATAAAGAACCCACCCTGTTATTTCTAGGGCTAAAAACGTCGCACCTTTTATCAAACTTTCACGCTCTTTTTGGGCGTACAGCTGGCCACTGCCGGGAACGACTGCCGACATGCTCATAGCCAAAAAAATAGATTTCTTTTGATGGCCTGAACCGGAAATACTCAAGTAAGATTCCTGAAAATCCGTATGCTTTTTTAATGCATAAAAAGGGCGACGCAAGGAGTCAATGTGAAACCGGCTCAAATGATGAAACGCAAGAAGCGTTTTTGTTGGGGCAGTTTTTTCATCTACAGCCAAAGCATCCTTACACAACAGTAAGGTTATAAGACTATAAAGTATTAGTTTCAATTCACCATGCTTGATGTTAACGTCAACTTCTACTTCTGAATCGTTTCTTCTTTTTTCTTTTCTTCGTCAAGAATAGTTAGATTGATAACGCTGCTTGATTCCTTTGAAGAATTAAGATCCTTGACTTTAACTTCGAGCGTCGCCACACCGGTTGGTAATTCGCTTATATCGAAGCCAATATATTCTTTTTCAGTCGTTGATTTGCCTTCTTTTGTAGTGATCGATGAGGTGGAAGCCTCCTGTTTATTTCCAAATACTCCGGTAATCGCTTTAAGAAAACCCTGACCGCCTTCAGCCATTTTGATAGAATATGAAATTTGATATGAGCTTTTTCCTTCATTATTCAATGTCAGGTTATAAACCTCATAATAAACAGTCAATGGCTTATTTTTTAGAAGACCGGCAGCAGGATTAGGTACTACTTTAAGAGTTGATTTGGGTTTGACAAACTTTTCTCTTGTTATCGTATTGTCGACGTATTGCGCTATTTCAATATCACTTACTGTAAGTGTATCTGAGGAATAATCACGAACAGACACTACAAATTGATATATCCCGACACGGTCCTTTTCGTTATTTCTTATTTCAAGTGCCGCGACATATTTACCTGGTGGAATTTCATTGTCGAGTTGGTCGATATAAAAGTGAGAGGTTATCTCGTTTCCCCCTGCTGTAATATTATAATCCCGATCCAGTTTCATTATTTCATCATATTTCAAATCAAACAATGCAAAATTAAGCTTCAGACCGGTTGAGAACTTATTCGTTTCCGAAATGCTGGGGACAAAATTTAGTTGATTAAATGGAACGACGTAATAAAACTCCAGCCTCGAATCTTTTTTGTTACCTTTAAATGAGGCGAAGTTGCAATTGATCGGCAGATGCGGTGCGCCTACGTCAAAAATGAAATGTTGTTTGTTTGCATATGTCAAATTGAAAAGATTATCCTGCAGATTCGTATTTGTATTGAGAATTCCAGCGGCAAATTGGGTTCGGTTTATTGCATCAGCAGAAGTAGATCGACTTCTTTCGAATGCATCAGTGGCCCGTTCTCGGCGAACATCGGCCTCAGTTTTGATTCTTAACGCAATACGTTGATAGTAAAAATTATAAGATGATCTTTCATTATATAATTCTACCACGTCCTCAATTTTTGCATCTCTTTCAACAGCGTCGAATAAAGTGCGGATTTCGAAATGCCCCCCCATTTCAACCAAATCAAAGAAAAGATCGGTCTTTATATTGTCATAAAACCACGACTCATTATCTTTTATCGTTGGCATGGGTTTCCCGTAATAAACACGGTCTGGCTTACCCAATCGAACGTACAGCACACCTCTGTCGTCATACCATGGCTTGAACGGCTTGCTATAATTCTGTCTTGCGTAGTTCAGCCGCTTATAGTGCTCAACCAAACGTTGATTGACTGGATCTATCGGGTTTGGATCACGGCGTTTCCAAAAAGTTTTTAAAAATTCCAGTTTTTCAGTATTGGACCTTAACGCATCCCATTGTTTCGTTTCGTCTTTGGTAGCAATATCTTTAACGTCAATAAAGACTTTTTCAATTTTTGTCGAATCCCTTATGTCATTCAGCCCGCCATAAAATGCTTCGCAGGCCTCTTCATCCTTACCGATATCCATAAATACCAATGAAAGTTGAATAAGTGGGAACGTGTCTTCAAGATTTATAAGTGCACCTTGTTTGTATGCGTCAATTGCCAGATCATACTCCCCCATCTCACGGTAGGTTGAACCTAATTGAAGCCAAACATTTGGTAAATCAAATGCCAGAAACCGGTCGTCTTTAGAAATCACGTGTTTGAATGAGGCTTCTGATTCTCTAAGTTTGCCTTCAAATCTTTGAAGCAAGCCTTTCAGAAAAATTCCTTCAGTATCTTCCGCATTGTAATTAAGAACTTTGGCGATGTATTGAGATGAGCGTTTGAGGTTGTCACCAAAAAGTTTTGAAAAAATTCGAAGTGCACCGGACATGTTTTCATAGTTTTTCAGCTCTGTCAGTGCCAGTTTCTTATAATATTGAGATGAATCTTGTGAGTTCACATGCGCCTTACTTACTCTTTTCATCACGATCTCACATGATTGAACGTCGCTTTGTGCGAAACCGAAGTGTAAAACTGAAATTACGACAAGACACAAAGAAAACAAACGCATAATCACTCCTTTTTTATTAATAGAATATAATCTTAGAATTGTAATAAAGCAAATAATTTTGTGATTGAAGTTAAGTTCAACGATTATAATATCTTTACGCTTATTTTTTGATTTGTTTCATTAAAAAAAATATGCCTAATCCTCAAGTTTAAACTTGATTTTTGAAATAGCATTAAATATATTTTCAAGATTCTTTTGATTTTGTTTTTTTTGAATTTAAAAAGACTTGTTATGATTGAAACAATTCGATGGGTTAATAATTCCATTCGAATAATCGATCAAGCCGAACTTCCGAATAAAGAGGTTTACCTAAACGTATCAAGTGTAGATGAACTAATAGACTCGATAATAAAGCTAAAAGTTCGAGGCGCTCCCGCTTTGGGAATTGCCGGTGCATACGGTATGGTTTTGGGTTTGCGGGAATTAATAACATCTAATGAATTTATTTCCGTCGAAAAAGTAAATAAAATTGCAGAAAGTTTGATTGGCAGCCGTCCAACAGCTGTAAATTTGAAATGGGGCGTTTCGAGAATTAAGAGAATAATTGAATTGAAACAAGACGCAAAAACAAACGAACTCATGGATAGCGCAATGTCTGAGGCACATGCGGTTTTGGCAGAAGATATACAATGCTGCTTGTCACTTGGCCGGCAAGGTTCCGTGCTGATCAATGATAATTTTTCAATATTAACTCATTGCAATACGGGCGGGCTGGCTACAGGTGGTTTCGGAACAGCTTTGGGTGTAATTGTGACGGCCCACCAGCAGCATAAACGTATTCATGTATATGTGGATGAAACCAGGCCGCTTCTGCAGGGCACCCGCCTAACCTCATGGGAATTAATGAAAGCAGGAATTGATCATACGATAATTGCCGATAACATGGCGGGTTATTTAATGGCTCAAAAAAAGGTGGATTGTGTCATTGTTGGGGCAGACAGAGTTGCGAAAAACGGAGACGCCGCAAACAAAATCGGTACATATTCCCTGGCCGTTTTATGTGAAAAACACAATGTTCCGTTTTATGTCGCAGCTCCGACGTCAACCATTGATTCGATTGCTAAAAACGGCAATGACATACCGATCGAAGAACGTAATCAAGAAGAAATCACTCATTTACTTTGGAATCGCATTGCACCTGTTGGCGCTAAAGCGTATAACCCTGCGTTTGATGTAACGCCAGCAACAATGATAACGGCAATAATAACAGAAAAAACAATATATAAAGGACCGCATTATAATTTCGCGGACTGATTAGTTAAAATGAATAATTCGGAGGAAATGATGTATTCTTCAAGATGCAAAGTATCACTGACATTGATCTCATTTATTACCATAACATTTTTGCTTTTGATGACCGACTTGACGGTATCCCAAAACAAAAGTCACTCAGCTGTAATTGGTGGTGTGAAAGTTAGATTCAAAAATGCAGTTAATCAACCGGGCGACGCCCAAAAATACTATGAGGAATCAATTGATCTCTTGCTGAAAAATAACGTAGTTAAAGATGATCGCGAAAAAGACAAAGAAGAGACGTATTTCTTTTTAGGTTCGGTTTATTACTACATGCGAGAATATCAACTGGCTTACGATGCTTTTCAAAAATCATTGAATAGCGGAAAAAAATTCTATGAAAAAGGCGAGCATATTACCGGTGGGATTGAATTGTTTTCAATCAAAGCATGTATCAACGATATGAAATTGAAAACATTTAATCAGGGCAACAAAGCATTTAACGCGGCCTTAACGATGGATGCCGGGGATAGTTCCCGTACCCTTTTTTATCAAGCAATTGATAAATACAACCTCATTCTGGCATGGGATCCTCAATCGGTC
>JAEUSJ010000001.1:39806-56268 GCA_016788215.1 bacterium
AAAGGACGAAGCCAACAAGAAAATTCTCCGTGAGAGGGTGTTGGAAAATTTATTAAAATTGTCAGATGCTGACAAAACCAATCTCACAGTCATGTACAATATTTTTATCCAATATTTCGATGAAAAGAATTACGATAAATCAATAGAATGGATTAATAAAGCATTGATGGTTGAAACAAATGACAGCCTAGCTAAGGTGATTAAGTCCACTTTAGTACAACAAAAGGCCTACATTTTTGATAATATTCTAGGCAAATCAGAAGAGGCTTTTAAAACATATGAGGAACTTATTAAAAGTGATCCCAACAACCCTGACTGGCATTTCAATTTAGCACGCCTGTATTTCGGAAGAAATCAGAACGACAAGGCAATCGAAGAACTGAAAATAGTAAAGAGACTGAAACCATCGGATGAGGAATCCAATTTTCAGGTTGCAGATGAAATGTTTTTTGCTTATCAAAAACAACGCAGTAGTGAAGTTGAAAAACACGGCGGGGTTGCAAAAGCGGATATGAAAACAGTTACAGAGATCCTTAAACCTGATATTGAAGCATGCAAACAAAACATAATGGAAGCTATAGAGGTGATGGGAAAAAACCTTGAAACATCATCTGACAAAGCGGAATCATACTATCGCATTGGTAAGTTTTATAATCTCATTGCAGAATTAGAGGGAAACTTAGCCTACAATCTTGAAAACAAAGAAAAAGTTAAGCTTCAAAAACCGTACTTTGAAAAGGCAGTGACTAGCCTGAAAGAAACGATCAAACTAAATCCTGCGCACAAGAATGCTTGGCAGAATCTCTTCGTGGCATACACTAACTTGCAGATGGTTAAAGAACGTGATGAAGCCTTAAAAAAATTTAATGAACTTGGCAAATAATGATAACGAGGTATACGCGTCCGGAATTCGCAAAAATATGGTCTGACGAGAATAAATTTCAGAAATGGCTCGACGTTGAAATCGCTGTTTGCGTTGCACAGGCTGAATTGGGCTTTATTCCTCAAAGCGCAATAGCCTCGATTAAGAACAAAGCTAAGTTTAATACTTCTCGAGTATTAGAAATTGAATCTGAAGTTAAACATGACGTCATTGCCTTTCTGACGAATGTTGCTGAATATGTAGGCGAAGATTCGAGATACATTCATTTAGGTATGACATCCAATGACGTTCTGGATACGTCGCTTTCAATACTCCTTCGTGAAGCGGGAGAAATTCTGATCAGCGACTTGAAAACCCTCCAGAATGTTGTGAAGAATCGAGCCATAGAATTTAAATATACGCCATGTATAGGAAGAACGCATGGGGTTCATGCGGAACCGATTACTTTTGGTCTAAAGTTGGCTCTTTGGTATGATGAGATCGGACGCAACTTAGCGCGACTTAAAGAAGTCATTGACGGTATTTCGGTTATCAAAATCTCCGGAGCAGTTGGAACTTTTCAACATTTGGATCCCCGCGTGGAAAAAAAAACAGGACTTCTGTTAGGGCTAAAGCCTGTCAACGCAACCCAAGTCGTTCCTAGAGATTTGCATGCAGATTTTTTGTGCACAATAGCCGTGATCGGGGCTTCAATTGAAAAATTTGCTACAGAAATTCGAAGTTTACAGCGCACTGAGATACTTGAGGCAGAGGAGTATTTCTCTAAAGGGCAAAAGGGTTCGTCTGCGATGCCGCATAAGCGAAACCCAATCACATGTGAGCGAGTAGCCGGATTAGCCCGGCTTTTAAGGTCGAATGCCATGGCTGCGTTAGAAAACGTTGCCCTCTGGCATGAAAGAGATATTACGCACTCTTCCGTTGAACGTGTCATATTGCCGGACAGCACTGTTTTGCTTGATTACATGCTAACTCAATTTACGAGTGTCGTCGAACGTCTTCTTATTTATCCTGATAATATGCTGAAAAATATTAATAAGACCCGCGGATTAATATTCAGCCAACCCATTCTGTTGGCGCTCGCGAACAAAGGCATGCGTCGTGAAGTGGCTTACAAAGCTGTTCAAGAAAGTGCAATGGAAGTGTGGCAATCTGAAAAAAGCGACTTCAAGGAAGTTATTTCCAAGAATGAGATTGTGAGAAAACTTTTAAGTGAACAAGATATTAATGAGTGCTTTGACATGTCCCGAAGTTTACAACACATTGATTATCTGTTTGAACGATCCGGAATAAAATGAACTAAACCTTATTAAGGCATTGTAGGAGGCTACCTTGGAAGTCAACATAAAGAAATTAGAAAAAGAACAGCTGTTCTATGACGGCAGTATGAAAAAGCTTTTCAGCACCAGCAGCCCCGATTACTTGTTTATGGAATTCAAGAATGAGGTTGTTGCTATTGACAGCAAGAAAACTAAAAAAGTAAGAGGCAAGGGTCAAACCAATACCGAAATATCTTCATATATATTTCAATTTCTTGATAGTTATCATATCCCGACTCACTACATCGGGAAGCTCAATGAAAAATGGCTGGTAGTTCGTAAACTAGAAATGGTTCCGATCCATGTTATCGTCCGCAATGTTTCTGCGGGGACTTTTGCAAAAAATTTCAGAATGGAAGAAGGCCAGGTACTCCCCGCTCCCATTATTGAGTTTTATTTCAAGAATGAAAAAATGGGAAACCCGATGGTTAATGAATACCATCTGTATGCTTTTGGATCATCTAATCAAGATGAAATCAGAATGATCCAGCGGCTCTCCGCCAAAGTAAATGCTGTGATGAAAAACTTTTTTGAGCGCCGAAATTATCAATTAGTAGATTTAAAATTAGAATTTGGCCGATCCAAAGGTAAGGTTTATCTTGGCGATGAAATTACGCTTGATACCTGCCGGATTTGGGACAACGTTGATAATTCTAAGTTAGAAAAAGAAATCGCGCACAGCAAAGATAACCAAATAGGTAAAATATACAATGAAGTGAAACAGCGAATTTTGCATCCGCGCGCCAAAGACGAGAAGCTGAATTTAGTTGGCTAAATTAATGACATATTTAATCTTTCAACATGGAGTATTAAATCTTGAAAATATCGAAGGAAGGAACGATCACTATTGTTTTGGTTAATATTTTTGTTTCGGGTGTTATAATTTCACTTATTTTTTTTGGTAATCCGGTTCTCTACTGGTTGCTTGTTCCATTATTATTTATAGAATTTTTAGTTATCTATTTTTTCCGTGATCCTGAGCGCAATATTCCATTGGGCGATGATCTTATAGTTTCTCCAGCCGATGGGAAAGTAGTATTGATCAAGGATGTATACGAAGATCAGTTTTTAAAATCAGATGCTGTGCAGGTCAGTATATTTCTTTCGGTTTTCAATGTTCACGTAAATCGAATTCCAATCAGCGGGGTTATCAAATATTTTCGTTACATGCATGGCGCATTTTTGGCTGCCTTTAATCACGATGCATCGGTAAAAAATGAACAGACGGTTATTGGAATTGAAATGGTTAAAGGTAAGCTGCTGTTCAAACAAATAGCCGGATTATTGGCGCGGCGAATCGTGTTCGATCCAAAAGAAAAGGACAGCGTAGCTACAGGTGATCGGTGCGGGATCATTAAATTCGGGTCGCGCGTTGATGTATTTATGCAAAAAAACGTTGACATAAAAATCAGGGTTGGTGACAAAGTAGCAGGCGGGGAAACCATTATCGGTGTCATTCGTTAGACCAAAGTCAAATGGGAGAAACTTTTTTGCGACAATTACCAAAAAGACACCTTCCTTCTTTAGTGACGGCATTGAATCTTTTTGCAGGATTCTTGTCAGTGGTATATTCAATAAATGGAGACTATGTGACGGCAGCTTGGCTGATTCTTGTTGCGGCTGTCATGGACGTTCTAGACGGAAAAGTTGCACGTCTGGTTAAGTCCAGTTCTGAATTCGGCGTAGAGCTCGATTCTTTAGCTGATATATCCAGTTTTGGTTTTGCCCCGGCAATTCTAATTTACCAATCTTATTTTTCGTCTTGGGGTTTTTTTGGAATATTTCTCAGCTTCTTGCCGCTCGTTTTCGGTGGAATTCGGCTTGCCCGTTTTAATACGCAGGCTACAGACCTTGCTGAAAAGGACAATTTTTTCAAGGGGTTGCCCATCCCCTCATCAGCCATTTCACTTGTAGGTTTTGTTGTATTCGAAAAATCCATATTTGGCGGCTTCAAACATCCTGAAATACTTATTGGTTTGACCATACTCGTATCGTTGTTGATGGTCAGTAAGATACGTTACGAAGCTATGCCTAATTTTTCGTTTAAGAGGCCTCAAGACGCGATTAAAATCATTTTGATGATCATAATTCTTCCCCTTTTTGCGATATTCCCATCAAAAATAATATTTCCGGGAATGATGATGTTTATCTTCAGTGGTTTGCTACGGGCAATTATTGAGCATTTTAAGCGAGTAGATGATGATGATGAAATTTCGGATATCCCTGCCGTAGAATAACGTTATTTCGTATGGACAATTTTTAGAAATTTTCTCTTACCTACCTTTAGAATCAAGTCACCATCCAGTTTCACATTTAGCTTGTCGTCCATGATTTTTTGACCGTTAAGGCTGACTGCGCCTTGTTGTATCTGTCTTCGGGCCGCATTTCCTGAATCAACCAGTTTCGTTTCTGTTAGCAGCTTTACAATTGGTATTTCATTTACCGACACGTTAAAAATTGGAATATCTTCCGGAATATCTTTCTTTTTGAATATAAGATCAAATTCCTCCTCAGCTTTTTCAGCAGAAAGTTTATCATGATACAGCGCAATAATTTCTATTGCCAATTTTCGTTTTAGCAGTGAGGGGTTCACAGATTTGTTTTCAAGATCCTTTTTTATTGATTCTAATTCCAAAATGGAGATGTTTGTCGTTAACTCAAAGTATTTATAGATTAAGGAGTCTGGTATAGACATGATTCTTCCGAACATTTCTTTCGGAGTATCGTCAATACCGACATAGTTGTTAAGTGATTTACTCATTTTCTGAACCCCATCGGTTCCTTCAAGTAAGGGCATAGTAATGATGACCTGTGGTTCTTGGCCGTATTCTTTTTGTAAGTCTCTTCCAACCAGCAAATTAAATCGTTGGTCTGTCCCCCCCAACTCTACATCAGATGCAAGTGCAACTGAATCCATCGCCTGAGCGAGGGGGTATAAAAATTCATGTACGCTGATTGGTTCATTATTTCTATAGCGGTTCTGAAAATCATCACGTTCTAGCATTCGGGCAACGGTATACATACTTGCCATTTTCACTACGTCTGCAAAGGTCATCGGAGCTAGCCATTCTGAATTATATACAATTCTAGTTTTTGCAGGATCCAGAATCTTAGAAGCTTGATCAAAATAACTTTTGCCATTATGACGAGTTTCTTCTAGTGATAAAGAAGGACGAGTTTTGTTCTTTCCAGTCGGATCCCCTATCATACCTGTAAAGTCTCCGATCACCAAGATTGCTTCATGTCCAATATCCTGGAATTGTCTTAATTTCCGAAGAACGACTGAGTGGCCAATGTGTAAATCCGGCCGTGACGGGTCACAACCCAATTTAATTTTGAGTGGCTTATTCTCTTTTATTGCCCGTTCCAGCTTCCGAATGAGTTCATCTTCTGGTATGATATCAACTATTCCGCGTCGAATTATGAGAAGTTGTTCATCGATAGAATGAAGCATCAATTCTCCAATAAATTAGGTTTTAGTGGTAGTTTTATCGTAACGGTTGTTCCGATATTTTCTCGGCTTTGAACTTGGATAGTACCTCCGTGGCTTTCGAGTAACATTTTTACGATGGACATACCAAGACCGATTCCTTTAGGTTTTGTGGTAAATAAAGGCTCAAACATCTTTTCAAGGTCACTTTGAGGGATGCCGCATCCGGTATCTTTGATTGTTAGATCAACGAATTCCTTATTAAGGATGGTTTTAATATATATTTTACCGGAATCGTCAATGGATTGTATTGAATTTAAAATCAAATTAACTAATATCTGCTGAATCTGGCCATCATCAAGATACAGCTCCGGAATAGTTTTATCCAATTGTTGTTCAACATGTATGTAATCCGGGAATCTGAGACGATTTAGCGTGCCGGTTATTATTTCATTGAGGTCGCAGGGTTTTAAGCTTGGTTTCCGCTCCCTAGAAAAATCAAGTAAGTCGTTTATGATCTTGGTGGAAACCATTACTTCATTGTCAACTATCTTCAGCAGTTCGGCGGTTTCTTTATTTCCATCCGTAATTTCATTTTTCATTAAAGCGGCTGCAGTTTTGATCCGTGAAAGCGGGTTACGCAATTCATGCCCTATGCTCGCCGTTAATTGACCGACAACTGCCAGTTTTTCAGTCCGCAAAAGTTTATCCTGTGTTTCTTTTAATTCGCATATATTATGCTCTAGTTCGCGGTTTTTGCTCAGCAATTCTTCCGTCAGATTCTTATTATCATTCAGCAAATCAAATCGTTCGAAAGCCTGTCTTATAGTAATTCGTAATTCATCCGTATCCCATGGTTTTACGAGGTATCGGTAAACAATACCGCTATTAATAGCGTCTATAGCAACCGAAAGATCTGTATATGCCGTAAGAATGATATTGACTGTGTTCGGAAGGATAAGCCTGGCCTGTCTTAAAAACGCCATGCCGTTCATTTTTGGCATACGCTCATCGGTAATTATGACCTTTACTGGCGACTGTTTTAATATTTCCAGTGCATCAAATCCATTATTCGCAGAAAGTGTTTTATAATCTGACTCAAATGTCTTAACCAGCACCTCTAAAACGCGTATTTCATCATCAACAATGAGCAACGGTTGAAGATTTTTCATTAGACCTCTATTGGTTTGAGCAGTTTTAATGCCCCCTCGACCATGCCCATAAGATCAATCAAATTGAAGGGCTTTGATAAAATAAAATCAATATTAAGATTCTTTTCTTTTATTTGTTCAACTTCAGAAGTCCACCCTGTGACCATAATAATAGGCACTGCAGGATTCATATCTTTGACTCTGGAAGAGAGTTCTAAACCGCTAATTTTCGGCAAACTTAAATCTGTAATAACCAAATCGAATTTATGTTTTTTGAATTCTTCAATTGCTGACGTTGCATCGTGACAACAGGAAACCCGAAAATTTCGTGATTCGAGTATATCCACCATAAGTTCGCTCAACGTATCGTCATCATCGACAACAAGGATATTAAAAGACTCGTTTTCAACTTTAATATCATTCTGCAATACTTCTTCAGTTCGTAACAAGCGAGCTGAATTCGCCCGCTTGAAAATGAATTCACAGCTAAATTCAAAATCAGCAGATACGTCAAATCGGAATTCTATATCATTCAAACTTAAAAGCATTTTTGCTATTCTAAATACAAGCTCTGATCTCTTTTGATATTTTTGTTTCTTTTCAGGATGCCGGCCTGCGGACAAATTGTTTTGAAAGTTCCGCATCATTATATGGATTCGGCTTTCGCTCTCACTGCTTTCAAAATAAATTGTACTGTTCGGCTGTGATTTGTCAATTAACTCAAACAGCACGTTGTTCAATATCCGTTCAAATTCATTTCGGTTTAGCTCTGTGATTCCACATGAAGTAATACGGTTGGTAAAAAGTGTATTTTTAATGAACATATTATTCTTAACGGCCTTTTCTTCTATTCCGAAGAGAGCCTCATCAATTAAGGATTTAATGTCAACCGAAATGTGACTGGAATTATCAAGAACAAAGTCATTGCTCTGGAGCTGATTTACCACATTGGTCATTTTCTCAAGATGATCTACAGTATGTGATAATGCCGCGTCTGATGGTTGATTCTCGATCCCACAGAGAATACCAACATTTGTAATAATCTGGATTAACTGATCACGGGTATCCGACAAGAATTCTCTTCTCAAATTTCGCAATGAATTATTATCCTGCAATGTGTGGACATCTTTTTCGATTACGGATAGTTGTTTTGTGATCTGATCAAGACTCTTAGTATTATTATCCCTTCCCATGCAAATAGATAAGTACCACGCAAGCTCTTCAATCAAATAAATCGTTGATTTATTTAGCTCAGCATTGTGTGTAAATCCAACATTTAATGTTCCGATAATTTGGTCTTTAGATATGATCGGGGTCACAATAAACGTTTGCTTGGTATTGTTTTTGAAGGGAGAATTCTGAATGTCAGGTGATTTAGCTGAACTGTAAACGTAGGACTGAACCGTATTCTGGATGTTTTTATAAATAGAATGACCGTATGTGAGTTTTTCTCGTTCAAAATCTTCAGAAACGAGCGTTGCCTTGTCAAAAGTGAACTCAGACGCAGAAAAAAAGCACTCTTCCATAGAGTCATATTCCGTGATTAATACAAGGTCCGCTGATAACAATTGATTTATTTTTTCAGCTAGATAACGGCTAATGACGCCGGTCTCCATGCCAATGCCAATTGCTCGCACAAGTTCGTTTCTGTAGTCAGCGTCCTTTTGAGTATCGTCCGGTTGGTAAAATATATTAAAAGTTCCAATGACAACGCCGTCCACGCCGTGTACAGGCACTGTAGTTTGAATGAGTTCAAACCCGAATGAATTGGACTGTTGTGTGAAAACTTCATTATTCGTTATGGCCTGATTAATCTTGAAATAGTCATCAATTTTCCGTTTCTCAATGACAGGTAATTTTAAACTTTGACCGATGAGGGATGTAACAAACACGTCAGTGTCAGTCACGGCTATTGAATAACGGGACGGCAAAAGAGATCTAAATGAATAGCAAAATTCAGCTAATGATTCCAAAAATTTTCCATTCGGATTTATTTCGTAGAAGCGCCTTTCAAAAAATATGATGTTTTCAACTATATTTTGCGGGTTATTCATAACAAGTGGTATAGATTAGGCAGGGTATGCGACTATTTCCATCTCATTTTTTCTGAGTCATAATTCATAAACATTTTTGAGCCGACAGGCTTAATGGTTCGTTCAGAATATTTGGCCGAACTCTTCTTATTATACGGTGTTTCTGTAATTCCGGATACTTCAAAATATATGAGTTGCCCTATCGGCATCCCTGCATATACCATTACAGGCTGCTTCACAGAAATTTCAAGTGTCCACGTGTTACAATACCCAACGTCACCTTTGCCTGCTGTTGCATGAATGTCAATACCGAGCCGACCAATACTCGATTTGCCTTCAAGAAAAGGGACGTGTTTCAGCGTCTCAGTGTATTCTTCTGTGACACCTAGATAGAGTTTTGTTGGCAAAAGCAAAAAACCTTCAGGCGGTATTTCAAAATGCGAAATGGGATTATCCTTTCGGCTGTCAATTATATCATCTTTATAAACGGCTAAATATTTTGCAAGATGCACATCGTAGCTATTCGTCCCGAGGCACTCTCTACGATAGGGTTCGATAACGATTGTTTTAGCGTCAATTTCAGCTAAAATCTGCCGGTCAGTAAGAATCATTTAATTTTATACTGCTTTGTAGTTTTGTGTTTTATATTATTTTTGTTAGATTGGGCAATCAAAAAATATAGATAAATACCGCTCCAATATCAATATTATTGTTTGCGTATTATTTCAGTCACGTCAAATTAAATTAACAAAGTTGCAAGCCGATCAGAAAAAAAGACATAAAAAGCGTTTAGTTCAATCTATTCTAAGCTGGTACAAACATAACAAACGCGATCTGCCTTGGCGAAAGACACATGATCCGTACAAGATTTGGATTTCTGAAATTATGCTTCAACAAACACGAGTTGAACAAGTGGTTCCATATTATAAACGCTTCCTAGATAAGTTTCCGTCAATCAACGTGTTGGCTTCCGCTAACATTGACGACGTCCTGAAAATGTGGGAAGGGATGGGATATTACCGAAGAGCACGTTATTTGCTTGAAGCGGCAAAAATTATAGCCGAGAGACATAAAAGCAAGATTCCCAACGACTATGAAATACTAACTACACTCCCTGGTTTCGGACCCTATACCTGCGGGTCAGTATTGAGCATTGCCTACAATCTTCCCTATCCGGCAATTGATGGCAATGTCATTCGATTCATGTCACGTCTTTTTAAAATTGAATCCGATATAACCCGGATTGCGACAAAAAGAACGATCGAAAAGACTGTTGTTAATCTGATACCGACGAATAAAGCATCAGAATTCTCACAAGCCTTGATGGACATGGGCGCTTCGGTATGTAAATCAGTTAGACCAAAATGTAATATCTGTTGCTGCCGAAAGTTCTGTCGAGCCTATAATGAAATGCCGAATCCAGAAATTCTTCCAAAAAAGACAAAAAAGAAAAGGAGCGTCCATGTACATATCGCCGCTGGAATCGTCAGGAATAGAAATACGGTTTTGATTTCCAAACGACCTGAGAATGTTATATTGGGAGGTCTCTGGGAATTTCCAGGCGGTAAGAAGGAAAGAAATGAATCCCTTGATGTCGCATGTGTTAGAGAATTAAAAAGTAAAATTGGGATTAGCACTAAAATAATCAAACCCTTTATTTCAATCAAACACCATTATTCTCACTATAGTGTTACAATTCATTTTTTTTGTTGCTCATACTTAAGTGGAAGATTGGATAAATCGACTGCAAAGTGGGTTAAAATAAACGAACTCGAAATGCTTGCGTTTTCAAAGGTACACAAGCAGGTCGCAATGAAAATCAGGGATGGGGGTTGTTAGTGGAGTCAACAGGAGACGCTGACTTTATGTTAAAAATAGTGGTATCCAGCGATACTGGAACGAAAATGCTGTCCTTTTTCTCAAGTAAATTCTCCGGTTGGTGTTTCTTTACCAGATCTTTATTTCGGTAAACTGAAATGAACTTGTCATTTTTCTCATTTCCATCTGCAAACTCTACATATCGGTACCATGTAACCCGATAGTGCTCATTTTTTTCTCCAACGGGGCCGTCCTGAATCGGCCCGTCGAAACGCAATCTCCTTCCGTCGTTCTTGCCAAATAATTTGAAATACATCTTGGTTCTCTTGAGATCGACCAAATTTTGCATTAGGACTATATTTTTAGTATCATTTTCAAATACCAGATCCGGGCCAAAATCAGCCACAGTTGCGTCAAGTCCGGATGGCAAATAATATTTCACTTCAAATGAATGATTTGCACGTTTCAGAATTTTTAAGCCTGCAAAAAACACCGTACGAAAAAGCGTGCTGGATACCTGACACATTCCTCCGCCATACTGTGGCTCCGTACTGTCCCCATTAACAATAACAAGTTCCTTCTCATATCCAGTGGTGCTGTCAACTTTACCCATTTGTTTCAAAAAAGAAAATTTTTTCCCGGGTTCAATTACAACATTTTGGAAGGTCTGAGACGCGTGGTTAATGTTAAATTTTCTGTTTTCAGGCGATCCAAAAAAATCGGTTACGCCTGTGGCTAATACATCAGATACACCAAATTCATTATTTGGATTAGCAACTCCCCCCAATAGATGTGCAACTACCAGCGGAACAGCATAATGACCCGATGTGTCGAGCTCGTTAGCTATTATCGCGTTATTAATGGCAATGATCGTTTTAGGAACGTCTAAATAATACCCATCTTTTGCGACGCCTTCGACATGAATTTTTCCATCTTGATTTGTGATTGTAATATCTTCTTTTGCCCGATACATATAAGGGGCGATGCGTTTATTCAGATCATTTCTCAATTTATCTGAATTAAGAATCGGATATAATGAATAATTTCCAAACTCCGCTATTTTTCGAAATTCAATCCAGTTTCTTCTCTCGTAATTATCGATCTTCCATTCATCGAAGTTGTATCCATCGTAACTGTAAATCATCACCAGCCTGCGGTGGACAAGCTGATTTGCGCGGCGTTTTGCGAATTGTGCCATGTCCAGCGTGATGTCGGGAGACTTTTGCGCTATATTGATGACAATTGGTTCCGGTTTTAATGTGGCGAGAATATTGTGATACTGCTCAACCGCCGCTTCGTCATTAAAACCGTACCCATCCTGTCCCGGAATGGCGATGAACTCTTTTCCACTTAGGACAACTGAGGCGTCAAGTACTTTATTGTGCCGTAATTTTGGAATACGGTCAATTATAGTTAATACGAAACTCGCTTCATCAAACCAGTTTTCCAAATAGAGTGTCGTTGTTTTTAACATGGAAAAAATGCGGACTTTCTGGTTATCAATAAAATTTTGTTTGTGACCGATCTCATACGCATCGCGCAATACGGCATCTATATCAAACTGAGGCTGAATCTCTTTGTTTATTATATTGTAATTTCCCTCGTTGCTTCTTAAGATAACTGCATGGCTTTTGAATTCTTTCATATAGTTATTTATCATCGTACGCGCTTCTGAAATCGTTTTACCGCCTATGTCAACCGGGCCAATTTTCGAATTCCATACCAATCTTTCAATGAGATAAACGTTATTAATTGCGGCGGCTACAATAAGCCAGCCTAATAGCAAAAAACAAGCTGCAAAGATGTTTTTTCTGGAGCTGGAATTTTTTTGATATCTCATCCAAGGCTTGGAAGATATATTATATTCAGTCAGGTTCACAGGTGGTTATGTTAATGTGCTTATTAAATGAGTAATCGGAAAGAAAAGTGTTGCCCAAATGTACGGAGTTGAACCGGTCTCGTGTTAATAAATTAAGTGTACCCTATTGGTTTCTTATCAATCAAATGTACTGTTATTAAAGATTGTTAAAATAATAAAACTTAGTCCACAATAACAATAGTTAGTTTAATCAAGTTCTTGTGTTATCGCAAAAATTTCTCTATCTTAATTGTTCAACATATCGTTTCAAATTCATTTTTCAATACCATTTCGTATCCATAATTACTGGTTTCAGAATGATTACCAATAAAAATATTGGACCAATTTTAAAAAAAATTGAAAAAAAAATGAGGAAAAACGTATTGCCCTCTGTGAGCATGATAGCGTCCGGATCTTCCTCACCTTTTCATGTATTAATTGCCACCATATTGAGTTTAAGAACCAAAGATGCTGTAACACTGGAAGCCAGTATCCGGCTGTTTAAAACGGCCGACACACCCGAATCTTTGATACTTCTGACTCAAAAACAACTTGAAAAACTGATTTACCCTGTGGCTTTCTACAGGAATAAATCAACTCATATTTTGGAGATTTGCCGAAGACTCATCAAAGAGTACGATGGGATTGTTCCGAAGGAGCTTAATGAATTGCTTAAGTTTAAGGGTGTTGGCCGAAAAACAGCAAATTTAGTGCAGATCCTCGGTTATGGAATACCCGCCATGTGTGTCGATACGCACGTGCACAGGATTTCAAATCGCTTCGGATATATTAAAACTAAAACGCCTGACGAAAGCGAACTGAAATTGAGACAGAAATTACCAACTAGATATTGGCTCAGTTATAATGACCTTTTGGTGACATTTGGCCAAAATCAATGTAAACCCATTTCACCAATTTGTTCGACTTGTCCTGTTACCAATGTGTGTCCTAAAGTTAACGTAAGCCGGCATCGATAAACCTATGATATCCCATTCGTCAACACGTCAATTTAGTAAGACCCATTCTGTACTGTGTATGGGATGAGATGTTTGTTTTCAAACAATCAGACACCAAGGAGCAAATCCATAACTTAGATTCATTGAAAAACCGTCTGAAAATAATAAGGGGTGTTCCAGTCTCGAAGTTGCCCTTAGAGGAAAAGGAACAAAGTTTTAATGTATCGATGAAGATTCATGTTTACAATAAACGATCAGACAGTCTTATAGATTCGATCAGTCCAGCGTCGTCTAACAAGAAATTCTCTCTTGGAGCTATTATAAAATTTTTTTTAGAAAAATCGGAACCGGATGACCATTGGTATCATTCCGACAAATTTAAGTTAAGTGAATTGAAACGGAATTGAGGTATGCGTCTTAATAAGATCAAATACAAACTCATTGCAGGTATAGGAATCATTGCGATTTTGCCGGCTATTCCGCTCTCTTATCTTTTTCAGAACATGATTGATAAGTTGTTTAGTCTTAGACTAAATAATCGTATCGAGACGGCTTTGGAGGATGCTGTAGATATTTCTCGTACCCTTATACAAAACGAAAAAAAGACCAGCCTGAAGAATACCAGGCAATTTATTGAAAATCCGATGGCGCTATCTCTGTTGAGAAAATACACTTCGCGACAATTGAACAAAAATGACGTCATCGACCTGGTAAACCTGAAACTTTTGGAGGCAAATAAACTAGACGGAGTGGTTATTTACGATAATTCACTGGAACAAATATTTCTTAGTACTGTCTATGAACACAGAGATATAGTGAACGCCTTAAAAGATACGCTATTTGCCCGTAACCGGCTTTTAACCAATTCTGAGTCTGTCGACCATCGTGAAGCTGAACATTTGCTCGTTACAGGCATTCCCGTAGCGTTACCAAATCAGCAGCGTGGAGTTATTCTCAGTGTGGTCGTAATTACACCTGGGTTTTATGGAAAAACTGAAAGTGTTCTTACTGCATTACAATTTTATAAGACATTTGATGTGGAAAGTGAAAATATAAAAGCCAGTTTCTTTTATGCGTTTTTATCTGTCTACTTCGTCATAATTTGTTTATCAATTGGATTGAGCATGTTTTTTTCTGCAGTAATGACGCACCCTATCAAAAACTTAGCGCTCGGCACGGAACAAATATCTAAGGGGAACCTCGATTATCAGATCAATATAAAACCGCGAAACGACGAGATCGGCCAGCTAATGGTCTCATTCAATCAGATGGTACAAAACATTAAGCAGGAACAAGGCCGTATTCTCTACCTTGAAAAAATGTCGGCCTGGCGTGAAATTGCCCAGCGTTTAGCACATGAAATAAAAAACCCTTTGACGCCTATCCAACTTACAGTTCAGCAGATAAAAGACTCATACAAAGGCAACGATCCCAAATACAAGAAAATTCTCGAGGAGTGTTATGAAATCGTGGATGAAGAAATTCAGAGTTTGAGAAATTTAACTAATGAATTTTCAGAATTTGCACGGATGCCGAGCATGTCGTTTAAACCTGCACAGTTGAACCACATCATTAAAGATGTCGTTGCATTCTATGCAAATGTTAGGTTTAAATTATTGTTACAGGACGATTTGCCGACCGCAGAATTAGATGCAGAAGCCGTTAAACGTATTATTATTAATCTGGTAGATAATTCACTATCTGCAACTGGCGGAAAGCCGGATTCTCAAATAACCATATCTACCCGGTCGTCTGAAACGACCATACGGCTGATTATTTCAGATAACGGGCACGGTATTCCAAAAGAAAATCTTGTAAGAATTTTCGAACCGCATTTCTCAACAAAAACGTCGAGCATGGGCCTCGGCCTTGCCATAGTTAAATCAATGATTGAGGAACACAAAGGACAAATTGAAGTTGACAGCATTGAAAATCTTGGAACAACTTTTACGATTGATTTCAAAATTAAAGCGCCTAATCTATTTGATAATGTGTAATAAGGAGGCTTGGTATGTCGTATTGGATTTTAAAATCAGAACCGACCACATATTCATTTGATAATTTAGTTAAGGACAAGAAGGCAACATGGGACGGGATACGTAATCCACAGGCCTTGATACATATTCGTTCGATGAAAAAGAAAGATTTAGCTATGATTTACCATAGTAATGAGGGGAAATGTATCGTTGGTTTAGCGGAAATCACTTCTGAGTCGTATCCAGATCCAAAGTTGAAAGAAGCAAAGTTCGCTGTGGTTGATCTTATTCCTAAATACAGATTAAAGAAGCCGGTGACATTGTCCGAAATTAAAGCTAATCCTAAGTTGTCTGAATTAAAACTGGTAAGACAATCGCGGCTTTCAGTTATACCGGTTCCGGAAGCGATGTGGTCTGAGTTGTTAAAAATGGCCGGCGAGAAATAACCAAAGGAAGGAAATTAAGAGACGAACTATTCAAGCCTTGTGAACAATCGCAAAGCCTCTAAATATTTTTCACTCGTCTTCATAATGATGTCCTGGGGTAACATAGGTGCGGGCGTATTGTTATCCCATTTAATTGAAATTAAATAATCACGTAAAAATTGTTTATCATAACTCGGTTGACTCCCGCCGGGTTTGTAATTATCCGCCGGCCAGAATCGCGATGAATCCGGCGTTAACAATTCATCAATGAGAATTAACTCATCGTCGATAAGCCCAAACTCCATTTTTGTATCCGCAATAATAATTCCCTTCTCCGACGCTAACTTTTGTGCGTGTGAATACACCTGAATACAGGTTTCTTTAATCTTATGGGCAACTCCAGTTCCGATAATATTTTTTACTTTTTCAAATGAAATATTCTGATCATGCCCTTCCTCGGCTTTCGTCGATGGCGTAAAAATAGGCTCAGGAAGTTTATCCGATTCTTTTAATCCACTGGGTAATTTGATTCCGCATATTGAACCGGTTTTCAAGTACTCCTTCCAACCGGATCCAGACACATATCCACGAACAATACACTCAATGGGCAGGGCTT
>JAEUSJ010000001.1:56367-84915 GCA_016788215.1 bacterium
ACCTTGCCCTTCAGGTGCTCCGGTAAAACCCATGCCGTCAGTAGAAGCATGAACCGTACGTAATGCCCGCGCGCGTTTGATCATTTGTTTTTCCATTTCTTCGGCAGGTTCAGCCCGGAACACGAATTCAACTATTTCAGAGGTAATACGGTCAAGGAGCTGCATGAACATGTCAAATCCTTCTTTCTTATATTCGATCAAAGGATCTTTTTGTCCGTATCCCCGCAAATGGATACCTTCCTTGAATTCCTCCATTTCGCGCAGATGTTCTTTCCAGCGTTCATCAATAGTCTTCAATAATGCGATACGCTCTATTCGGCGCATGTTTTCTGACGTCCAAACCGTTTCTCTTGCCTCATAGCGCTCCATGAGGCGCTTCCGCAAATATTCGTTAAATTCTTCGAACCTCAGTCCAAATAATTCGTCATTATTGAGCGCAATACCGCAGGTTCTCATTAAATAATCTGTCAGACCAGCAATATCCCAGTCTTCAGAATGCGGACGATCTCCCACATGCCTTTCATTCACCATTTCAATAAATTCGTCCAAAACGTCCAGAAATTCATTTTTAACGTTTTCATTTAACAAGGCTCGCCTCCGACGGCTGTAAATGATCTCACGCTGCTGATTCATCACGTCGTCATATTCTAACAATCTTTTTCGGATACTAAAGTTACGCGCTTCCACTCGTTTCTGCGCGCGTTCCACAGCTTTGGTGATCCAACGATGGGAAATAACTTCCCCTTCCTCTGCACCTAATCTATCCATTACGCGGGCAATACGATCCGACCCAAACAAGCGCATCAGGTCATCTTCAAGCGAAATAAAAAACACCGATGCTCCCGGATCACCTTGCCGGCCGCTGCGCCCGCGCAGCTGTAAGTCAATCCGTCGCGATTCATGACGTTCCGTGCCGATGATCTGAAGACCGCCTGCGGCCTGGACGCCTGATCCAAGCTTGATATCGGTTCCGCGTCCGGCCATGTTCGTTGCAATAGTCACCGCGCCTTTTTGACCTGCATTTGAAACAATTTCTGCCTCGCGTTGATTTTGTTTTGCGTTGAGTACTTCGTGTTTTATTCCCTTCCGTGTAAGCATGCGGCTAATTGTCTCTGATACTTCCACGGAGGTTGTCCCTACAAGCGTTGGTTTGTCTGATTTTTGGTTTTCACCGATAAGATCAACCACTGCATTGTATTTCTCGCGTTTTGTTCTATAGATCTGATCTTCGTAGTCGCTTCGAACTATTGGCCGGTTTGTAGGTACCACCGTCACGTCCAGTTTATATATTTCGAATAATTCGGTCGCTTCCGTTACTGCTGTGCCGGTCATACCGGCCAATTTTTTATACAATCTAAAATAATTTTGAAGTGTAATAGTAGCAAGCGTTTGTGTGTCGCGTTCTACTTTGACTCCTTCTTTTGCCTCGATCGCCTGGTGTAAGCCGTCGCTGTACCGGCGTCCATGTAAAATACGTCCTGTAAATTCGTCTACGATTTGTACTTTGCCGTCCTGCACAACGTATTCAATATCTTTTTCGTACAACGAATACGCCAGCAAGAGTTTTTCAATACTGTGTATTCGGTCGCTGCGTTCCGCAAACACTTTCCCTAATTCATCTTTCTTAACGGCGCGGTCACGTTCACTGAGGTCGTGATTCGTGTCAATCTTTATGATCTCATCCGAAAGATCCGGAATAATAAACATCTCCGGGTTCGTCGGCGACATGGTATTTCGGCCTTTTTCAGTCAGATCAATGGCGTGACTCTTCTCATCGATCGCAAAATAAAGTTCTTCGTCAATTTCATGAATTTTTTTATCGCGTAAATAATTATTCTCAGTTGCCTGTATGAGTTGCGCGACCCCCTCTTGCGTCATCGCTTTCATTAACCTTTTGTTCTTTGGCGCGCCCCGCAATGCCGTAAGCAACTTAATTCCTGCTTCTACATTATTCCCATTCTTAAGCGCCTGATCACCGTCTGCTACGAGCTGATTAACCAATCGGGTTTGCATGTCGAGCAGCTTCTTTACGAGCGGGTTACTTTCTTCATATTTTTGATTTGTAGGTGTGTCCACCGCTCCGCTGATAATCAGTGGCGTTCGCGCTTCATCGACCAAAACCGAATCTACCTCATCTACGATCGCATAATAATGTCCACGTACTTGAACCACATCGTCCGGCGACGTTGCCATATTGTCGCGCAAATAATCAAATCCAAACTCATTGTTGGTACCGTACGTGATGTCGCAGTTATAAGCCTCTCTCCGTTGCGCTGGATTCATGTCATTAAGAATCACACCGATAGTTAGGCCAAGAAATTCATAGACTCTCCCCATCCACTCTTTGTCGCGTAAAGCCAGATAATCGTTTACGGTTACCAAGTGAACGCCTCGCCCCGCTAACGCATTGAGGTAAATTGACGCCACTGCAACCAATGTCTTGCCTTCGCCCGTTGCCATCTCTGCAATTTTGCCTTGATGTAGAACAATTCCGCCGATAAGCTGTACATCATAAGGAACCATGTCCCATGTTACTTGCCTTCCGCACACTATGTAGGCGCTCCCCTTCAAACGTTTACAGGCCTGTTTAACATTGGCAAAGGCCTCCGGTAGTATATCATCTAAGGCCGCTTGCTGCATGTCAAACAGACGTTTTTCAGCGTTTTTTAGTTCATCCACCAATGCTTTTGCAAGATTGTGATCGGAACTTGAATATATCTTTTCTTTGATTTCCTGAACGGCGGCAGCTTCATCTTTCGTAAGTTCTTTGATTCTGTCTTTGAATTCCCCGGTTTTCTCGGCAAGCTGCTCAGTACTCAAAGCGTCATATAAAGCATCGTAACGATTTATTTCTTCAACGATAGGCGATATTTTTTTTACATCGCGTTCATGTTTATTACCTAAAATGGCTCTTAATACAGCTGAAATCATTGGTTAATGCGGCTCCTTAATCTATTCAATCATTAAATTTATGTATCCAAGTCTATTTTATCTTATTATTACATTTAAATATATATAGCTATTATCTGCCTTTTATTAAACGATCAGCTAAAAATGGCGGCAGACCCCTTTCTCTTATTTTTTGAGCTGTCACTTCCATGTCGTATTCAGCGCGATGGGGCTGGTAATACCATTTATCCGTATCAAAGATGCCGAAGCTTAGGCGCGGATTACCGTCTCTCGGTTGTCCAATACTTCCGACATTGATCAAATATTTGGTTTCTTTACTCAGTGAAAACGACATGGTAGTACTTGTATCGTGGTAGTATATCTGCGGTACGTGAGAATGGCCGATGAAACAAACTTTTTCTTCAAAATGATCGAATTGCGTCATGGCATCATTCCAGGTAAATACATAATGCCATTCTTCAGGCTCCTGAGGTGTCGAGTGAACAAAATAGATATCATTTAGCTTGTGTGTATAGGGCAGGAGCGAGAGAAAGTCTAAATTATCTTCACTGATCTGCTCGCGCGTCCATAGTACGGCTTCTTTTGCAATAGGATTAAAATTTTCTGTTGCCTCAATATGGGTAACTGCGTAATCATGATTTCCCATGAGTATAATATTAGAGCGCTTCCGAACAATATCTATACACTGATCAGGATCAGGTCCGTAACCTACGACGTCTCCCAGACAAATGATCTCGTCGGGTTTTTGATCATCAATTACATTAAGCGCTTTAGTTAAGGCTTCTAAATTAGCGTGAATGTCGGAAATGACGGCAATTCGCATGGAGTGTAGCGTATGTAAATGTTATTCTTTCAAAGCTCCGCTGGTGAGCCCGGATATTATTTGTTTTTGAAATAAAAGAAAAATAATGATCATCGGAATAGACGAGATACCGGCTCCTGCCATTAGGTGCGGCGTGTCGATATCCTGGTAACCGCTGAAAAAAGCCAAGCCGACGGGCAAAGTTCTCATAACATCAGAATCTGTAAAAAGAAACGGAAACAAAAACTGATTCCAATTATTCACAAAAATGTAAATTCCTAAAACCGCTAATGCAGGCTTTGCCATCGGCATAATGATACGGAATAATATGGTCATATCAGCAGCCCCGTCCATGCGCGCCGACTCTTCTACAGAAACAGGTAATTTTTCAAAATATTGTTTCATCAGGAATATTCCAAACGGATTTACGACCCAAGGAATGATGAGTGCCCAATAGGTATCGAGCCAATTAAAATGATTCATCAAAATGTAGAGAGGAATCATGACTATCTGTCCGGGGATAATCAAAGTCAAAAGAACTGTAATAAAAAGTACATTTTTATAGCGAAATTTCTGTCTTGCAAAGAAATAGCCGGCCATCGAACAAAAGACAATATTACCCGCCGTTACAGCTATCGAGACAATTAAACTATTAAAGAAATATCGCCCAAATAATCCTGAATTCCAAACTTCAACATAATTTCCGAAAGAAAAAGTTTTTTCGGGATATTCAACCAATGACACGCCTATCATCCACGCGACGGGAGCGATACATAAAATGCAGACAGTAAATAAGAGTGAATACCTATTCCACGAAGTCATGCGTTCGTTCTTTGGAGACTAAACGGCTGCAATACATTATTTAAGCTGATGAAACGCACATCGGCAAATCCGTCCTTCAGTAATTCATTCTCGACTTCAATCGGAATTTCCTGATCAAGATTTAGCACAGTCATCGCTTTCCCGCCGATGCCTTTTCGGCCTAACGACATTTGCGCAATATTGATCTTGTGATTACCCAAAATCGTCCCCAATTTCCCAATCATCCCGGGTCTGTCTTCATTAGAAATTTTTAAAAGAAATCCGTTCAACTTCGAGTCAAACATAAACTCATTGATCGCCACTAATCGAGGGTCATTTTTTCCATAGAGGGCGCCGGACACGGTATGGCTATTCCCATTAGCCACGATTTCAATTGTGATTAGATGCGTAAAATCCTGATGTTCTGTGCTGCGTGTTTCACTAACTGCAATGCCCTGGTTTTTGGCAATTACCGGAGCGCTAACCATATTGACGTTTTCCATAACGTGATAAAGTAATCCGGTCAAGAAACTTGTTGTCATTAACTCAGTCGGATGGTCAAGGACATCGCCAAAGTAACATACATTTATTTTTGTAATAGGCCCGTCAAAAGCCTGTGAGGTAAAACTTCCTAATTTACTTGCGAGATTCAGATAAGCAGAACTTTTTAAAATAACCGACTGATCTACGGGCATCATATTCACAGCGCCGCGAATTGTTTTGCCTGAAAAAGCGTCGATGATCTGCTCTGCAATCTGTATAGCTACTTTTTCCTGTGCTTCTTCCGTTGATGCGCCTAAATGCGGCGTAACAATAACGTTGGGTAATTGTAATAACGGATTTTTACCGGGCGGTTCTGAATTGAAAACATCCAATGCAACTCCGGCAATTTTTCCGGACTTTAAAAAATCAAAAAGCGCCTCTTCATTTATGATCCCTCCGCGCGCGCAATTAACAATTCGAACGCCGTCTTTGCACATTTGCAATGTGTTCTTGTTCAAAATATTTTCGGTAGCTTTATTAAGCGGTGTGTGAATTGTAATGAAATCGGAGCGTACCAATAAATCTTCAAGTGAAACAAGTTCAACCCCTATTTTAGCCGCTTCACTTGGGTTTAGAACAGGGTCATATCCGACGATAGTCATACCAAATGATTTCATTCTGAGCGCAACTTCACGTCCGACTTTTCCTATTCCGAGAATGCCTAAAGTCTTTTCAAACAGCTCAGAGCCTGTGAATTTACTTTTTTTCCATTCACCGCCTTTGACACTGTCGTTTGCCTGCGGGATATTTCGCGATAACGCCATGATCATCGCAATGGTGTGTTCCGCTGTAGAAACGGTGTTTCCGCCAGGCGTATTCATTACGACAATGCCTTTTTGGGTTGCGGCCTCTACATCGATATTATCGACACCCGCACCGGCGCGGCCAATGATCTTTAATTTCGTTGCGGCTTGAATTAATGATGCCGTTGCTTTGCTCGCACTTCGAACGATCCAAGCGTCATATGCGGATATGATATTTGCTAATTCACCTGGTGACAAGCCGTTCTTATAATCAACTTCAAATTGGCTACTCAATTTTTCAACACATGCCGGTGAAACCTCGTCGCTTATGAGAATTTTCATGATATGTATTTATTTCATTTCCGCGTTAACAACAATCTCTTCGACGACTTTTTTCTCCTTGGGCTCGGTTGATTTTCCATTCTGGCCGTTCCCATTAACATCCAAGGAGTTCTTTGAACCAAGAATCTCTTCAATTTCCTTCTTATCTAGAACTTCTTTTTCCAGCAATTTTTTCGTTAAAGATTCTAATTTGTCGCGTTTCTCGATCAACAGGTTTCGAGTTTTTTCGTAGGCCGCATCGATGATAAACTTAACTTCCGAATCTATCAGTTTTGCCGTTTCTTCGCTATACGGTTTCATGGTAATTCCGCCAAGAAAATTCTCACGTCCATTCTCGATGTATGAAATATTGCCCAGCTTGGTAGACATACCATACATGGTTACCATACGCGTTGCAATTTCCGTGACACGCTCAAGGTCATTCGATGCGCCCGTGGAGATTTGGTTGAAAACAATATCTTCGGCAGCACGTCCGCCAAGCAAACTGCATAGTTTCTCAATCAATTCATCACGCGACAATAAATATCTGTCTTCAAGAGGAGTCTGTAGCGTATACCCAAGCGCAGCTACCCCGCGTGGAACTATCGAGACTTTATGTATAGGATCCGCGTTCTCGAGATAATGCCCGACTACCGCATGGCCGGATTCATGATAGGCAACGATGTTTTTTTCTTTCGGACTGATGATTTTATTTTTCTTCTCTAATCCGCCAATCACACGTTCAATTGCATCCTGGAAATCAGATGTATCGATTCTCTCCTTATCCTTTCGAGAGGCCAGCAAAGAGGCTTCGTTACAAACATTTGCGATTTCAGCTCCCGCAAATCCGGGTGTCTGGGCCGCCAATGCTTGCAAATCCATATTCTCAGCGAGGGGCATACCTTTTGTGTGAACTTTAAATATCTCCATCCTAGCTTTAAGGTCCGGCCGGTCTAATACCACCTGACGGTCAAATCGACCCGGTCTTAACAATGCAACGTCCAAAACATCCGGTCGATTGGTTGCGCCAACGATAATCACGCCTTTGTCGGTATTAAAACCGTCCATTTCAACAAGTAATTGATTTAAAGTATTCTCACGCTCGTCATGGCCGCCCATGATCATACCTTTGGCCCTGCTACGGCCAATGGCATCGATTTCATCGATAAATATGATACATGGCGCTTTTGATTTTGCCTCGGCGAATAAATCTCTTACCCGCGAAGCGCCGACGCCGACAAACATTTCCACAAAATCAGACCCGCTCAAATGAAAAAAAGGCACATTCGCCTCGCCGGCTACGGCTTTAGCGAGCAGTGTCTTACCTGTTCCAGGAGGGCCGACTAATAGAACTCCTTTGGGCAGCTTTGCCCCGAGTTTAGTATATTTTTTTGGATTCTGCAAAAAATCAACTATCTCACGAACCTCTTCTATCACTTCTTCAACACCGGCAACATCGCTAAAAGTTACTTTTGTTTTTGAATCCGTAGCGTAAATTTTCGCCTTACTTTTTCCGATGCTCATCACATTGCCGCCGCCGCCCATACGTTTGAAAATAAATCCCCATAAAAGAAAAAGCAGAAGCAGCGGAAAAATCCAGTAGATGAGAATATTTTCAAGCCAATTACTATCGATCACGCCCTTATAATTTACGCCGGAAGCCTGAAGATCTTCAACTAACTTATCGTCAGTTAGAGCGTTTACAATAAAAGTCTGACGGAGGTCTTTTTTGAATTGGCTTTCAAAAAAATTTCCAAGGCGAATTCGTTCGGTGATATCCGTCGGCTGCTGGTTTGCTTTTTCCTGCTGGGCAACAAGGCTATCAGGCAGTTTAAATTTTCCGAATATCTTATCGTTGGTGATTTGAACTTCGTCAATTTTTCCCGCAGCTAATTTATCGCGGAACTCCTTATAAGTTATCTCTGCGTCTTCTCCGTTTGGAAACAGTATCGGATTGAGAAGAACAAATAGAAATAGGACGCCCAAAATGATAGGTATCTGCAGTTTTTGTTTATTCATTATGTGTTCCTTATCAGCCTTTTTGAGTTGTTATTTTTTTTGTGAGCGCTTTATGCTTTTTGTTTTTTTACTTTTTGGTTTCACACCGTTATTATGCACCCGTATGGTCGATTTAACGGTCGGTTCAAGTGCGATCTCAACAACTTTAGAAACTTCTTTGACCAGGACAAACTTGATCTCATCACGGATTTGTTTTGGAACTTCATCAAGATCATTAGCATTCTTATTCGGAATAATAATAGTTCGGATACCTGCTCGATGCGCCGCGAGTATTTTTTCTTTTACGCCGCCGATCGGTAAAACTGCGCCTCTAAGGGTAATCTCTCCTGTCATCGCAATATCATTTCGAACAAGCCTGTTTGTTAATAGCGAATAAATAGCCGTATACATAGTGATTCCTGCTGAGGGCCCGTCCTTCGGAATTCCTCCGGCCGGCACGTGAATATGTATGTCTATTTTGTCGAATTCATCTTTGATCCCCAGCTCCTCAGCCTGCGACCTTATTTGACTTAATGCGGCAACGGCTGATTCTTTCATAATATCCCCCAGCTGTCCCGTCAGTGTCAAGTTGCCCTTGCCCTTCATTTTTGAAGCTTCAATAAACAATATGTCCCCGCCGGCGGCAGTCCATGCCAGTCCCGTGACGATCCCAGGCTTATTGATGCGCTCAACGGCATCTGAGAAGAACTTTATTTTGCCGAGGTAAGTATACAAGTTTTTTTTGTCAATGGTGGTTTTGCTGATTTTCCCTTCGGCAATTTGGTGTGCAACACCTCTGCAGATCGTCGCAATTTCTCTTTCCAGATTTCTCAGCCCCGCCTCGCGTGTGTGATCGCGTATAATGTGTTTTATCGTTTCACGGTCAAATTTGATTTGTTTCTCGCTCAAACCGTGTTCGCCTATCTGTTTTGGTATAATGAATTTTTGTGCAATATTTATCTTCTCTTCTTCCGTATATCCCGGAATCTCAATGATCTCCATTCGATCACGCAGGGCAGGTATGATCGGGTCAGCTAAATTAGCGGTCGCTATAAATAGGACTTTTGATAGATCAAACGGCACATCGAGATAATGGTCTGCAAAACTGAAATTCTGTTCCGGATCAAGTACTTCCAGCAAAGCGCTGGACGGGTCCCCTCGAAAATCCATACCCACTTTGTCTATTTCATCAAGCATGAATACCGGGTTGATGGAACCGCCTTTTTTGATACCCTGTATCACGCGCCCCGGTAATGCGCCGATATAGGTTCTGCGGTGGCCCCGAATTTCTGCTTCATCACGAATCCCGCCTAACGACATGCGAACAAATTTTCGTCCAAGCGCCTTCGCAATGGATCGCCCGAGTGAGGTTTTCCCGACGCCAGGAGGGCCGACAAAGCAAAGGATAGGCCCGCGCATATCGTTTTTGAGTTTACGCACGGACAGATATTCCAGTATTCTTTTCTTGACCTTTTCCAAACCATAATGGTCCGATTCAAGACTTTTTCGAGCCGCATCTATCTTCATATTGTCTTCAGTAAAAATGCTCCACGGCATGTCGACAAGCCAGTCAATGTACGTGCGTGATACCGTATACTCGGCTGCCATAGGTGACATGCGGCCCAGACGCTCCAACTCCTTTTTTGTAACATCATATACTTCTTTCGGCATCTTCGCTTTTTCAATCTTTTCTTTTATTTCCGTGATTTCCGGATTGGCAGATTCCGCATCACCCAGCTCACGCTGAATTGCCTTTAACTGCTCGCGTAAATAATATTCACGTTGCGTCTTACTGATTTCGTCCTGCACATCACTTTGAATTTTGTTCCCTAATTCGAGAGTCTGCAAAACCTTATTTAACATCACGTGCGTTTTATCCAGGCGCTCCTTCACATTCAGAATCTGCAGTATCTCCTGTTTTTCTTCGGTTGAAATATTCAGTGCTGAAACTGCAACGTCGGCGACCCGTCCCGGAAGTTGTACATTTAGTATCATCGACGTCTGTTCTGCGGTAAGATACGGAGCTAACCCGGCCATTTTTTGAAAAATGCTTTTTATATTCATTACCAATGCATCTATCTCAAGGTCATCGCGCGACGGAGGAATATCAACCAGTTCGTCTATCTTTGCCACCCAATAGGGGTCATCTTGTATAAATTCTTTAAGTCGGATCCGTTGTACACCCTGAACGATCACGCTCTTACTCCCATCCGGCATATCGAACACGCGCATGATCGTAGCAGCTACTCCATATTCATACATATCGGAATGGCTCGGATTCTCAATCGAACTTTCCTTCTGCGCGACAACACCAATCAGGCGGTTTGCATCGGAGTATTCTGAAATCAGCTTGAGCGTCTTGTCTCTGCCGATGGACAAGGGCATGATCTGCTGCGGAAACAGCACCGTATTGCGTAAAGGAATGATCGGCAGCGATTCAGGCAACTGACCTTTTTTCTTTTTATCCTTGAGTAAAATCTGCTCCTCGAAAGTTTTTGTCATCTTCTAATCCTTGATAATAGGCTCATATAATAATAAATAATAAAAAAGCATCAGGGATCGTTAAGATTCCCTGATGCTGATGCACAAGAAATCACCTTGTCTGGTCTAGTTTGGCATGTTAAACGCGACAAATAGTGAACTTCCTTTGCGGTTTACCAGCAGCAACACCGTTTCTCCTTTGGTCACCTTATCTACTTCATCGATAAATTCTTTCACATTCTTAACGTCCTTCCGGCCGACACGCTGAATGACATCGCCTTGTCTAAGCCCTGCGCCAAATGCAGGACCGTCCTGTTCAATGTCCGTAATTATAACGCCCGGAATATTTGAGACGCCGAACTTACTTGCCAGATCCTTATTCATCGTGGTAACATTGATTCCCAATCGTTCAAAGCTCTTTTTGGCTGGAGCTTCTTCTTTTACAGCCATCGGCTCGCCGGGAGCTTCCGCTAATGTAATTGTTATGGTTATTTCTTTGCCTTCGCGTATTAAAGTAAGATCTACTTCCGTACCGGGTTGCTTTGGAATTATTTGTTTTCTAATCTCGACGCTATTGGCAACTTCTTTACCGTCCACCTTCACAATGACATCGCCTTGTTTCAACTGTGCTTTGTCAGCCGGACTGCCTTCCACGATCTGCGCAATGACAGCGCCTTTGGCTGACTTTAATCCAAGGGCTTTCGCCATTTGTTCATCCACATCCTGCATACTCACGCCGACAAAGCCGCGGACAACTTTTCCTGACTTGATTAATTGATCCATAATGGATTTCGCGGTGTTGGACGGTATGGCAAATCCAATTCCTTCATAGCCGCCGCTTCTTGACATGATCGCGGCATTAATGCCAACCAATTCTCCGCTCATATTAACCAACGCGCCGCCGCTATTACCCGGATTAATGGCCGCATCCGTTTGCAGAAAATCGACGTCAGTATCAAGGCCAACAGAGGAACGCGACATGCCGCTGATAATGCCGGCGGTTACAGTATGGCTAAGAGATTTGCTGAAGGGATTTCCAACCGCTAACGCCCACTGTCCGACTTTTATATTATCCGAATTAGCAACTTTAATTGCCGGTAATCCTTTTTCATCAATTTTTACAACTGCAAGATCTGTTCTTGGATCAGTTCCTATCAGCTTTCCGTCATACGTTTTCCCGTTTGATAGCGTGATTTTTATCTTGTCGGTTCTGTCAATTACGTGATTATTCGTAATTATATATCCATCGGTGCTCACAATAACGCCGGACCCAAGACCCGCAACTTTTTGCTCTTGTTTTGGCTGGCTCCTGGGGTTTCCGAAGAACCGCCTGAACATATCGTCCCCGCCCATAAAATCATTGAACGGATCGCTATATTTTACTGTGGTTTCCGTTTCAACCGTGACTACGCTAGGCGTTACGTATTCTGCTACGGCGGCAAAACCTTCACTCCAGTCCTTCATAGCCGCCATTTTCTCTTCTAATTGCAGTCTGACTTCAGTATCCGATCCCGCTCGTCCTTTAAAAGTCATGTCTAAGTTAGCGGTCAGCAGGATACCGGCGACTATTCCAATTATTACCAGTACAAACCCTATGATTAGTCTAGACGATCTCGCAGTATGCATTGAATGCCCTCCAAAATTAGTTATAAAAAAAACTTTCTGTTATACGTTATGATATGTTGAAAGTTTTACCACTAGCGCAAAATTTTTTTAAATCCACATGTTTAAACATAATAATCTATAGAATTACATCGTATCAACTACCACTTCATTCCTGTTTCATTTGCAAAAGCTTCCAACAATTCTTTTTGTTTCCTCGTCAAGTTTTTTGGAACTGAAAGCGCCATGGTAACATACATATCCCCTTTTTTCCCGCCATGGCGAACTCCTAAATGTGAAAGTTTCAACATCGTTCCATTCTGAGTTCCGACCGGAATTTTGACTTCCACATGGCTTCCATAAACTGTCTTTACTTTAACCGTGCTCCCAAGCGACATCTGAGCGAAATTAACCGGAATTTCGCAATAAATATCATTACCCTTTCTTGAAAAAAAAGGATCGGGCTGAACGCGTACGGTCAAAAGTATGTCAGGGGAATTGTTTTGATGTATGCGCAATTGCTCGCCGTCGTTAATTCCTTCTGGCAATTTTACGCGTATCGTTTGGGGAATACCATTGTTTATAGCAAACTCCACATCTCCACCATTTATCGATTTTTGAAACGGAATGGCTAATTCAACATTGATTTCCTGTTTTTTCGTAGTGTTGCCAAAGAACATGTCATCCAGTATATCTGCAAACGATTCACGCCCACCAAACCCGTATGATTTCCCACTCGATTTAAAATTTCTCATGAAATCATTCAGATCGGATGCAGAGAAATCATCAGAATTCTGATAACCCGTTCCGCTTCTCCCGCCGCCGAATCGCCTCAGTGTATCATATTCTTTCCGTTTTTTTGCGTCGCTCAGAGTATTATAGGCTTCGGACATTTCCTTGAATCTTTCCTCTGACTGCTTATTACCGTGGTTGCGGTCCGGATGAAATTTCTTAGCCAGCGTTTTGTACGCTGTTTTGATTTCATCCTCCGATGCAGATTCCGAAATGCCTAATATTTTGTAATAATCTTTCAAGGAAATCTTTCTTAAAATGACAATCCCGTTTCCTGTGCATACTGCTTGAGCCTTTCAACCCGTTCTTCCGTCGTCGGATGCGTTCTGAACAAACCGCTCAAGCCGCCTCCTGTCAGAGGGCTGACGATAAAAATATGAGCTGTCGCATTGGTCGCATGCAAAGGCAGCAGTAAATTTCCTTTTTCCAATTTAATTAGAGCGTTTGCCAGTTGCATAGGCCTGCGAGAGATTTCAGCACCCGTTCTATCCGCCAAAAACTCACGCGACCGTGATATGGCTAACTGAATGATGGTTGCGACAATGGGAGCAAGGATTGCCATGATAAGAAATGAAAAAATGTTACTGCCGCCGCTATCATCATCATCAGAACTTTTGTTGAATCCGCCAAAAATCGCAGCCCACTGCGCCATACTCGCGATATAGCCTATTGCACCTGCAAAAGTTGCTACAATGGAACTAATCAGAATATCGCGGTTCTTAACATGCGCAAGTTCGTGCGCCATCACGCCTTCAAGTTCGTCCTCGCTCAGCCTTGATAGAATACCTTCTGTAGCTGCTATTGCGGCATGCTCCGGATCACGTCCGGTAGCAAATGCGTTTGGCGAATCTGTAGGAATAATGTAAATCCGTGGCATCGGCAGACTCGCGTTAGTTGCTAACCGCTGAACCAGATTATAAAATTTAGGGCTATCGTTATATTGGATTTCCTTCGCGCCATACATTTTCAGCACGATTTTATCGCTGAACCAATAACTAACAAAATTCATAATGGCAGCAATAATCAATGCGATTATTGCGCCCGATTGACCGCCAATCATATTTCCGATAAACACGAAGAGTAATGTCAGCATCGTCAGCAAAAACATCGTCTTAAATGTGTTCATAAAGAACATACTTTGAACCTTCCTTTTTTTTCAGATAACTCAGGCTAATCCTTCTTTCCGGAATCAGCTTTCTTTTCTTTTTTTTCACCATTAGAGCCATTCGAGGCTCCGGTTTTCTTATAATCAGTGATGTAAAAGCCGGACCCTTTGAACATAAGGCCCGATCCTGCTCCGATCATACGCGATGAGGGCTTTCCGCAGGTCGGACACGCCGTTGACGGTTCATCGTTGATACGTTGGAACTCTTCGAATACATGTCCTTCCGGACATTTGAAATCATAAGTAGGCATACATTGTTCTTTCGTATTTACTTCTTTTCTTTATCGTCAACTACTTCATAATCGGCTTCTTCCACTTTCTTGCCTTGATCGTCGCCTGTGGCCTCTTGACCCGGTTGCGCTGCCTGAGCGCCTGCTCCCGCCTGATACATTTTTGTGGAAATTTCGTTCCAGACACTTTCCAATGATCCGGATGCAGATTTGATGTCATCGACGTTATTGGAAGCAATCGCGTCACGCAATTTCTGCAATTCGCTTTCAAGCCTGGTTTTAGAATCGGCATCGATCTTATCGCCAAATTCTTTAATATTCTTTTCAGTTTGATACGCAAGGCTTTCACCGTGATTTTTCGCATCAATTCTATCCCGACTGCGCTTGTCTTCGTCGGCATGTTCTTTTGCCTGGTTCACCATTCGCTCGATTTCTTCAGAATTCAATCCCGAAGAAGATTCTATACGAATACTTTGTTCTTTGTTGGTCGCTTTGTCTTTCGCGAGAACATGGAGAATACCATTCGCGTCAATATCAAACGTCACTTCGATCTGAGGCACTCCGCGCGGCGCAGGAGGGATTCCAACTAATTCAAAACGTCCGATTTCTCGGTTGTCAGTAAACAGTTGACGTTCGCCCTGTCCTACGCGAATAGTTACAGCTGTTTGGCTGTCCGCTGCGGTAGAAAAAATCTCACTTTTCTTCGTTGGGATTGTCGTATTGCGCGGAATCATCGTTGTGAATACTCCGCCGAGCGTTTCGATTCCGAGCGACAACGGCGTCACATCGAGTAACAATACGTCTTTAACTTCACCGGCCAATACTGCGCCTTGAATTGCTGCGCCGACCGCGACAACCTCGTCCGGGTTAACGCCTTTATGCGGTTCTTTTTTGAAGAGATCCTGAACAAGTTGTTGAATTTTGGGAATACGAGTAGAGCCGCCGACGAGGATTACTTCATCAATTTGCGAATACTGTAGTCCCGCGTCTTTCATAGCCTGCTCGACCGGACGAACCGTGCGCTGTATCAGATCTTCGCAGATTTGTTCAAATTTCGCGCGTGTCAATACAATGTCCAAATGTTTAGGCACTGAATCCACTGCGGTAACATACGGCAGGTTGATCTGCGTCTGCATCGCGCTGGAAATCTCAATCTTTGCTTTTTCAGCAGCATCTTTTAACCGCTGCAGCGCCATAGCGTCTTTACGCAGATCGATACCTTCATTTTTTTTGAATTCATCCGCCAACCAGTTCACTACGCGTTCATCAAAATCGTCTCCGCCCAGATGCGTATCACCGTTTGTTGAGAGAACTTCGAACACACCGTCCCCGATTTCCAAAATGGAGATATCAAACGTACCGCCTCCTAAATCGTATACGGCTATCTTTTCGTTTGATTTCTTGTCCAGGCCGTATGCCAATGCGGCGGCCGTCGGTTCGTTTAAAATACGTAGCACATTGAGGCCCGCGATCTTCCCAGCGTCCTTGGTTGCCTGCCGCTGCGCGTCATTGAAATAGGCTGGAACCGTAACCACGGCATCCGTCACGGCTTGCCCCAAATAATCCTCAGCTGTTTGTTTCATTTTCTGCAATACCATTGCGGAAATTTCAGGAGGCGAAAAAACCTGATCGTTAATTTTGACGCGCGCCGAATTTCCGTCGCCGCTGATAACCTCGTAAGGCACTTTTTGACGTTCTTCGACTACTTCATCATGGCGTCTGCCCATAAATCGCTTGATTGAAAAAATCGTATTTTTCGGATTTGTAATAGCCTGCCGTTTAGCTGGCCCACCAATAATTCTTTCGCCAACTTTTGTGAATGCGACAACCGACGGAGTGGTTCGTCCGCCCTCAGCATTTGCAATAACGACAGGTTGCCCGCCTTCCATTATTGCAACGCATGAATTCGTCGTTCCAAGATCGATTCCTATGACTTTTCCTTTGGTCATGATTCTGTCTCCTTGTTATGGTCTTTATTTAATTTATTTATAAATTTATGTAAAATTAACTCAATATGTTCGAACTATGACATTGCCTTATCATTGCAAACCTCATACCGTGTAAATTCGTGTATTTTTATGCATTTATGACGTAATGCTTGGTTTTTTTGTCAATAAAACATGAATTTTTGGCAGTTTAATAGATGTTATGTCACTTTGGCGCAAGACGTATTACATTTCGCTTAAAAAATTACTTTGAAAACGATTCAAACTATGTTAAATTTATCTAAAATAAGAAGATTAGTAACTAACCGGCAACCTATTTGAACTTCACGATTTCAAACGTCCTCATGATGCTGCATTTGGTTGGAATTTTTGCCTCTGTAAATCTCGCCGCTCAAGTGCGATATAATTTAAATCCAAGCCCGGTCTTTGGTGGAAAGGGACATATTTATTTTAACGGAACCATTGACAGCGTTTACGCAAGTTCCGGAAATATTGCAAATGGTAATGAAAACCTTGAGCAACGCGTTATTGACGTTGTCAATAACGCAAAAAAAAGCATTGATCTAGCTGCCTTTGAATTAAACAGCCTGAATATTGTCGTGGCTCTCTGTAAGGCGAGGGTTAGAGGAGTACGAGTTCGCATAATATTCGATGATGAAAGCGCGCCAAATAATAACAAAGACCTTTGGAAAGTTGTCCGCAGTCTACTTCAAAATAAATACAAAATCCCGATGTTGAGCGATGCCGGCTGGCCGGCGATAAAGTCCAAAAAGAATTTTTATAAAGGACGAAGCGCCTTTATGCATAACAAATTTTTGGTAGCAGATTATCTTTCAGCGGATTCAACGGATGACATGGTTATCACCGGATCGTATAATTTTACCATCACGGGCATGGTCAGCATGCAGAACGTGATAGCAGTTCAAAGTCGAGCTCTGGCAAGTGCATATACAGTAGAATTTGAAACCATGTGGGGCGGTGCTGATGAAAACCCGGATACTTCAAAAGCTGCGTTTCATCAGTACAAAAAGAAATCTTCGAATGCAAAAACTTTGGTTGGGAGCAATAGCAGAGTCGGAGTTTACTTTGCTCCGATGAGCAAAGATAAGAACCGTCCTAACTTGCTGGAAATTGTGGCGGATTTAATTTCCAAAGAGGCCGACCATGACATAAAGATATGTGCATTCTCTTTCAGTACCGGCGTAGAGATTGATGAGGCGATCCGTGAAAAATTTGAATTAAAAAACCTGGATCTGAAAGCGGTCTTTGACAAAACCGGTAGAACTTCGCACGGCCTCTATAGTGCAATGACATTAGATTCGATTTCACGTAAACCTTGGTCTAAAAAAGCCGATGCTTATCTCGCCCATGAAGATCGCCAGCTTCACCATAAGTACATTCTCATTGACGCTGAAAATCCGGATACGGATGACATCCCTATCGTCATTACCGGCTCATTTAATTTCAGCAAAAATGCCAATGAGGTTAATGACGATAATTTTCTCGTCATTTATGACAGAGAGGCCGGGAATCAGTTTTTGCAGGAGTTTTACGCACGTTTCACTGCAGCAAAAAAGCATGCGCAGGATAAAAGGAGAGCATTTGAAATCGAATCGGATATAGAAGATCCGGATTAAGCGCGCTTTAACACGACCGGTTTATGAAACACTTCTTCGAATAGACCTTTTTTCATATTCACAGCCCATTCTTCGAGATCAATTTTCGACGAGGACTTAATCTTTAATATAAAACTCCGCGGTTGCACCCTGCACTTAACGGACGAAACTTTGCTAATATGGCTTCGATCAAGGCCGTCAGCCAAACGTAATATCCCCGCCAATTTCTTAACAATCACTCTTTCATTTTCCGTTAAATAATTGTACCCGTCGTGTTTGGGCTTCGGGTGGCTCTTTCGATGGTAACGCGCGATGTTAGCAATGATTTCTTTTTCAGTGTCCGTAAAACCGGCTAATTCCGAATTACGTATCAAATAATACGTGTGGCGATGATGCTGCGCATGGGAAATAAAAAAACCAATCTCATGGAGTAACGCTGCATATTCTAGAAACTCTCGTTCCCTCTCTCCGAGCTTGTGTAAATTCTTGGTTTGGTCAAAAATACTCAAGGACAATTTTACGGCTTGATTTGCATGATGCGTATCGTAATTAAACGTTTTTGCCAGTTGCATCACGCTTTTGTAACGAATATTTGAAAGGTGGTGGTGGTGATCGAGTTCATACAAACGGTTTTTCAAATAATCATAGATTATCCCTTCGCGAAGTGCAAATTCAGAAACCGTGAGACGTTTAATTTTTAGCAGATTGAATGATTCTTGTAATACAAGCGCGCCTGCAACAATAATATCCACACGTTTAGGATCCAGCCCGGGAATTTGTGCGCGCTGACCATCCGTTCTTGCCCGCAAAAGAGTCTTAACGATCTTATTAAGTTCGTCTTTTGTGAAAGAAAAATTATTAACCTGCATGCTGATGATTTCGCCACGCATAGCCCGGATCATATTTGCGATATTTTGTATCGTCCCAGAACTTCCTATGGCAAATTCATAGCGGTACTTTTTAATTTCTCTTGCAACAGGCGAAATGAAACCGACTATATGTTCACGACATGCCTTGATATCCTTATCTTTGAGGATGGACCTAGAAAAGAACCTTTCCGTTAAGCGGATACACCCGATTTTAAGGCTGTTGGCATACAGCGCTTCGCCCTTAGTTCCGATCAGATATTCTACACTCCCACCCCCGATGTCAATGCATAACACTCTCTTCTCAAAAACCGGCAAAGCCTGTAGCACACCCAAATAAATGAGGCGCGCTTCTTCAAATCCGGAGACCACTTCTACGGTAATGCCGGTTCTGGCATGAACTTTCTTGAGAAAATTATTTTGATTCAGCGCTTCGCGCACGGCGCTTGTTGCCACAGCACGAATCGGAGCTTGGTACGTGTGAGCGATTTCAGCAAAATGTTTTAAAGCGGTTATACCGCGTTCCATTGCCTCAGGTGTGATCGTTTTCATATCTTTACCGCCGCTGCCCAGACGTGCGTTTTCTTTAGCGCGATCCAGAATTTTGACATTTCCGTCCGCCAGGATTTCTACGATGACAAGATGAAACGAATTTGTACCAATATCTATTGCGGCAAGATAATTCTTATTCTTTTCAGTTTGTTTTTTTCTCATATCGCCATACTGTGTATTAAACTATTAAGCCTGACTCATAATTTTCAATTGACGCGGCGTGAGGTACCATTTCAAATTACCACGCGGTGTGGGACTGAGGCGTTCCACTTCGATCTTACAAAGGCTTCCCTTCTTTAGGGAAAGCGACAGCTTACTGTTTCCGATAAAATAACCGGCTAATTTTCCAAGGTCCGGCTGATGTCCGACTAAAAGAACCTTGTAGTCATTCTGGAATGACTTGAACGACTGCATCAGATCAGCTACGGACATTGGAATTGCCAAAGCTGCGCAATTGTGGATTTTGTTGGAACAATCCAGCACATCACCCACAATCTCCGCAGTTTGTTTTGAACGCACCAGCGGACTTGTCAAGACCACGTTGAAATGCAACCCGAGACGTTTCATACCCTTAGCCTCATCACGCATGAGATCAATACCTTCTTCGGTCAATGGACGTGCTCCGTCCGATCGAATTTTACCGCCGATATTTTCGGCGATGCCGTGACGTAATAAATAAATTTCCATTTTTTTCTAGGCTCCGAATTTTTTTAGTTTGCCGGCATTTGCCAGCGCCAGTTCCATTATATAATACGATGGAAAATTGCCCAGCTGTCCTTTTGAACACTCTACTTCATTAAAGGCCTGTGTATCATCGAAACTGCAAACGGCTGAATAGATCATAAATGGGACCGGATGCCAACTGTGGCTTTTCATCGGCGGCGGAGTTGAATGATCGCCCGTTACCATTATAACGTCCGGATGTAATTCTCTCAACATCGGAATTTGTTTATCTACTTCCTCAAGTATCTTCATTTTGCCTTCGGGATTCCCGTCTTCACCATATGAATCGGTTTTTTTGATGTGAATAAAGAAGAAGTCGTATTTGCTCCAATTTTCTTTCAGCGTCTGAAATTCATCTGAAATCTCCATTCCCGTGTGAAGAACATCCATACCCACGACGCTGGCAACACCGCGGTAGAGGGGATAACTGGCTATACAAACCGGCGTGATATTAAATCGTTCTGTCATCGAAGGAACGTGCGGCAATACCGAAAATCCGCGCATGAGGATACTGTTGGCCCTAAGCTCGCTTTTCAAAACTTGATTTGCCTTAACAATAAATTTATTGGCAATTAGCGCCATACGTTTCGACGCAGCATTTGAAGCTACCGCCGCTAGCGCTTTCACACCCGTGACTTGCGGATCGGTATCCTTGATGCGCCCGTCCAGTTTTTTTCCACGGAAAACTACGACAAAACGGTATTGTTCACCCGGTTTTATTATCACTTTCACGTCATCGATTTTTTTTATCTTGGCAGACAGTAAGTCGCATAAACGTACGCATTCTTCAGTTGGGATACGCCCGGCGCGCCGGTCTGTTAGCAATCCTTTATCATCGATTGTTGCAAAATTACATCGCGTGGCAACATCGCCGGCTTGTAATTTCATATCCAGCCCAAGCGCCTCCAAAACGCCGCGCCCTATCTGAATCTGGTCATCCGTAGGATCGTAACCGAACAATGAGAAATGCGCCGGTCCGCTACCGGGCGTTACGCCGTATGAAACCGGCATAATTCGCCCGCAAAGAGATTCTTTTGCCAGTGCATTCAGATTAGGTATTTTCGCTAATTCTAATTCGGTTTGAGGACGTTCTTTCGTTCGTATTCCACCAAGTCCGTCCATTACCAAAAGTACGATCTTTGAATCGGTTTTTTGTGAAAGCATTTTGAGTAAATCGCTGTGTTTCATGGTGAGCCTCATTGAGTGTGGTAAGATGTTTCAATATACTTTTTTTATTTTTATGATTCAATAGTGTGCCGCTCTTGGGTATTTGGATGATAATTCATTCGATCGCAAATTATCGAACCGTGATAGCAGGACGGGCGGATTTAACTTTCCCTTCCTGATTGAGGATTTTATTTTTCGAATTTCAATATTGCATTTTCACCATCGGTTGAATATATTGAGCCGTTCTTTGGAATGTCGTCCAATGGTAGGACAATGGACTCTGGATCCATTAATCGGGGTTCGAATCCCTGCATTCCAGCAAAGCAAAGAGTAGTCCAAGGCTACTCTTTTTTATTTTGTTGCATTTAAATTGACAAAACAATACATTCGATTGCGTAATAAAATGCTTATTAACTCCCATTGGAGGTGCTTTTCATGAATTTAGGTATGCCTGAGATTATTATCATTTGTATTGCAGTATTAGTTCTTTTCGGTGCTAAAAAAATCCCGGAATTTGCCCAAGGCCTGGGTAAAGGCATCAGAGAATTCAAACGCGCGATGCATTCGACCGAAGAAGAGATCAAAAAAGGAATTACCGAAGATCCGGATAAGAAATCATAATATATTTCGGAAATTATATTTTTAGCAATCCCGATTATCCGACTTGTCGGCGTGTCGGGTTTTTTTTTGTGTGATAAATATTGGTATACTGCCGCTATCCTTAGAATATGGGTAATTCAAAACGCTCACTCAAATGAATGTAGATGCAATAATTTGGGACTACGATGGGACGCTGGTAAATTCAGTGCCAAAAAACCTCGACGTTACCAAACAGATTCTGTCTGTTGTGGCCCCTCGATTGACAGGAGATAATTTACCTGACTGTCTGAAAAGCGAAATAGTATATAGCACAGCCAATCATCAAGCCAAAAATTGGCAGGATTTGTATATTTCTTATTTTGGAATGACTAAAATTGAAATGCTTGATGCCGGACGATTGTGGACTGAATATCAATTAAAAAACCCAACTCCTGTTAACTTGTTCCCCAAGATTAAAGAAGCCATCGATCAAATTTCTATTCCCCAAGGGATTTGTTCGCAGAATTCTTCTGAAAACATAAATTGCGTGTTGAATGAAAACAATTTATCTCATAAGTTTGGCTCAATAGTTGGCTATGACGATATTCCTCCTGATGAACAAAAACCATCCGGATATGGCGGAATAAAGTGTCTGAAGCAGTTATTTGACACCATAGCGGAGAAAATTATACTCTATATTGGAGACCATGAGATGGATGTCGAATTTGCAAGAAACCTTAAAGATAGATTGTGCGAAAAAAGCAAAGTTATTTCGGTCGTTGTAAAATATAGCGGGGCTGATACAAAATTATGGACGCACAAACCGGATTTTGAAATCAGCGCGCCGACGGATTTATTTAAAATAATATCAAACTTCCGCTGACAGTCGCGGCCGATTCTGTTTGAACGGTAGACATACTAAATAATTGGAGAAAGATTAAGTGAACAAAAACTTTTCTGAAATATCAATGGAATTGAAAAGCGGGCAGACTTCGTGCAAAACATTGGTTGATGGCTATTTAAAAAATATCGAGTCAAAAAAGAATTTAAATGCTTTCATTACGGTATTTGATAAAGAAAAGTTAGCGAAACGATCTGAATTTGTAGATTCTAAAATAAATTCCAAATCTGCAGGTAAATTAGCCGGTCTTGTTGTTGCTGCAAAGGATGCTATTGTTGTTAGAGACGAGCGCAACACATCCGGTTCAAAAATTCTAGAAAATTATATTTCACCTTATGACGCAACGGTAATTGAACGACTGGAAAAGGAAGACGCCATCATCATAGGCAAAGCGAATATGGACGAATTCGCCATGGGTTCCTCCAACGAAAATTCGGCTTATGGGAATGTTCTGAACCCATTGGATACATCGCGAGTTCCCGGCGGCTCCAGCGGCGGAAGCGTAGTGGCCGTTGCTGCAGGAATGAGCACCGTTGCATTAGGGTCAGAAACTGGCGGTTCTGTACGTTTACCTGCAAGTTTTTGCGGAGTCGTAGGACTAAAACCGACTTACGGACGGATCTCACGTTATGGTTTGTCCGCCTTTGCATCTTCATTTGACCAAATCGGGCCGATCGGGAATAATGTGGAAGATACGGCCCTATTGACCGAAATTATTGCCGGCTTGGATACATTGGATTCAACCTGCGCCGATGTGCCCGTCCCTCATTACAAAGATCATCTAAACAAAAGCGTTAAGGGATTGCGAATCGGGATTCCTAAAGAATATTTTGGGCAAGGTCTTGACAAAGAGATCGAATCAAGCATACGCTCAACGATGGATAAGTTATCAAGAGAAGGAGCGGAAATTGTCGACGTGTCGCTTCCGAATACCGAGTATGGAATTGCAACGTATTATATACTTGTGACTGCGGAAGCGTCGTCCAATCTTGCGCGTTATGATGGAATCCGCTACACTCATCGCAGCCAGGAGGCAAAAACCATTGCTGAAACGTATGTCAAGAGCAGAAGCGAGGCGTTTGGTGAGGAAGTAAAACGGCGCATCATGCTCGGTACTTATGTATTAAGCGCTGGATATTACGAAGCCTATTACAAGAAGGCTCAGAAAGTTCGAACGCTGATAAAGAATGACTTCGTAAACGTTTTTTCAAAGAACATTGACTGTTTACTTGCGCCAACTTCACCAACGGTGGCCTTTAAGTTCGGCGAAAAAACTAAAGACCCGCTCTCCATGTATTTATCGGATGTCTATACCGTGAATATTAATATCGCCGGGAATCCCGCCCTAAGCGTGCCGTGCGGAACAAACTCCGAAAATATGCCGATTGGTATTCAGGTCATCTCAAAGGCTTTTGATGAAACCATGTGTTTCCGTGTCGGTCATGCAATTGAAAAACTAGTGTGACAAAATAGTTTTCTTTATTCTATACATGTGAAATCGCTTCAAATGGCCGTGAAATCAATCTTATGCATAGCAACTTTATGTATCATTTCAATTTCGTGTTCCGCTAAACTACCTACCGAAGATAGAACCGTCATAACCTGGTGGCAATTTTGGGCAGAACCCTATCAAAAGCCGGTTGTTAAAGCATTAATTGAAGAATTCGAAAGGCTCCATCCACGTATCAAAATTGAAATGACCGAACTAACCTGGTCCGGCGGTCACGACAAAATCGTTGCTTCGTTTGCGTCGGGACGCGCTCCGGACGTGCTTGAACTAGGGTCCGACTGGATTTACGAATTTGCCTCGCGTGACGTTTTGGCGGACGTAAGTTCAGAAGCCACAAAAATCAAAGATGATTATTTGGGATGGGAATCCTGCCAAGGAGATTCACAGACCTTTGGCTTTCCGTGGATGCTGGGTTCGCGCGTGATTTTCTACAACAAACAACTGGTTACGAGCGATTCTATTCACACATGGGATGAGCTGCTAGCTGAAGTAAAAAAGGCACATAAACCCAGCCATGGTATTTACGGTTTCGGTAATACGAAAAAAGAACCTCATCAATTATACAAAAAAGTATTACCTTTTTTTTGGAGTAATGGAGGCGATGTGTTGTCTCCGGATAAAAAAACTTCCGTTATTAATTCACAAGAGAATATTGAAGCACTCGAATATTATTTAAAATTATGTGAAAATGGATTGTTGGAAAGCCAAAAAAACCTGGATGATAAGTTTACCCAAGGCCACATTGGATTTGTATTTTCAGGAGGATGGCTTATTAAAAAAATCGCTGATCAGAATCCGGGGCTGAATTACGGCGCGATACTATTTCCACAAAATCAGAAAGACCGGCGATCTTTCTCGTTTTTTGGCGGTGAATATCTCGTGATAAACAAACAGTCCACAAAAAAGGACAGTGCAGTCGAATTCATACGCTTCCTTATCAAAGCGGAAAATGCATTGAAACTCTGCAATGTATCAAAGGTCACGCAGCCGGCTGCAAAAAGAGTCGTCAATGATTCCTATTACGAGGATAAACCAATAGAAAAAATTCTTTTTGAACAATTACGATTGTCGCGACCATCCCCTGTTCACTCTCATTGGATCAAAATTGAAAACGTGATTGAGGATGAAATAGAATATGCAATATACAAAAAGAAGACGGCAAGACAGGCATTAGACGATGCGCACAACCGTTTACAATCCATATTATCAACCCCATAAATACTATGCATAAGTATTGCCTCTCTTTACTGATACTGATCGCCCATCTTACCGCTTCTCTTTACCCTCAGATCAAAAAAGATGTAGAAAAAGTATACTATCAGCTCAACTACCGGCCGGGCGACTGGATTACTTTTTCTGCGACCCGTTACAGCACTTCAATTGCAGTCAGTTATAAAATTGCGTATGTCGGAACCTTAGGCGGCGTCTTACGTTATGATTTTACAAGAAAACAATTCGATTACCCGCTGACATCGAGTAACGGTTTATTGGATAATTATGTCAAAGTTATAGCCGTTGAAAAGCAAAACGATTTTCTTTGGGTTGCGTCCAGGGAGGGCCTGCAGATCTACAACCCGGTGTCTCAACAATTCACAACTGCAACATATTTTCAAATCGGCATTCATTTGGATGAAGAAATTCACTCTATCGGTTTTGAGGGCAGCAAGGTTTGGCTTCAAACTAATAAAGGCTATTTATCTTCCGGCAATTCACTATTTGGGTTTGCAAGAGAACAGCTACCCGAAACAGCCGTAGTTGCCTGGTACGGTTTGCGAGCGGTGCCGCAAGGAAAATTGCCTCATATTTTTACGAACACAGAAACCGGTTTTCAATTTGACGATTACGAACGGGCTTTTACGGATAATGAATTTCGTAAATTTCCTGTCACTTCTTCTGTATACGATCATCTTGGTAATTTATGGCTTACGACGTTTGGCGCGGGTGTCTGGAAAGCAAACAGCGTTTCCTATTTGGCTGAACCTTTGAAATATGGCCTTGCAATGGAAGACGTATCCGCAATGTGTTTTGACGATATTACCATGTGGACCGGCGGCAACATTCGTTATGAGCGAACCTATACTAATCTTGTTTCCGGAGTCACGGAATGGAATCAGGAAAAGGATCATTTTAAATATTACGATTCCGGATTCAGGTCAGGTTTGCGACTGCAAAATGTGAACTGCATGATAAGCGATAAGAATAATATTTGGATAGGAACGGATGAAGGATTGGTTCAACGTATCAACAAAATGGACTATTGGACTACGTATGGCGCGTATAGCGGATTGTATCATCCATCGGTATATTCCATTGCAACGGAAGGCAACAACTTGTATGTGGGAACACAGCAGGGACTTAATATCGTTAGGCCTAAAGAGAAAGAGTATGTAATTTCTAAAATTGAAATTCCTGAATTGTTCAACGTTGTGGTCTTTAAAATATTGATCGCCAAGAAGACCATCTGGCTTGGCACTAACAACGGCATATATGCGGTGGCATTATCCGATTATACATTTTCTCACTTCAATGCGGCGGGGTTTAATGTGAGTCCTTCGCAATTTCTGGATCAACAGGTGCGAGGCGTGACTGAAGATTCTACACATATCTATTTTGCATCCGACTTAAGCGTTGTCAGATATAATAAGCAGAAACTGCTTTGGGAGTCTGTTCCAGTCAATTCTCAATATCTGCAGCCCGGCGTTAATGACGCGGTTTCCGATGAAAATAATTTATGGATCGGTACGAATAATGGCGTTCTGCGGTACATCAAGAAAAAGCAAAAATGGATCTATTACGGAATACAGGACGGGCTGGCCGGAGAGCGCGTTAAGAAAATACTACTTGACGGTGATTATGTGTGGTTTGGCACCAACAAAGGCCTAACGCAGTTTTTCTGGAACGCGCCGCACCTGCTTGAATGAAATTACACCAGAATCTGCACAGAACGCTCCCCGGCCTCTTCTCGCTCCAACACAAAACATTAAGGATGTTCATTTTATTTGCAACAAGCATCCAATTGATCATAGACTTTTTTGTCGCGCTTTACCTCATTGGCATCGTATCCGGATTTTGAAATTGCAGTCTCTATATCCGTCACTTTTAGTTTTGAAGCATCGTATGTAACAACCGCGATTTTAGTTTTCTTATCTATGTTAACTTCTTTTATACCTTCCAAATCCTTAAGTGCATTCGTCACAGTTTTTACACAAGAGCCGCATATAATGCTGGGTACATTGATGGTTACCGTTTTCGACATACTATCAATTTCCGCTTCTTTCGATTCCTGCGCCCAAGCTTCGGTATTCAGACATAAAGCTAATATTACTATTACAGCAAAAGACATCATTTTTTTCATAAACCGCTCCTTTGTTTAATTTGATAAATGAGGTATTAAGTTAACATTACTTTCAAAAGTTACCAAAATTATATTTCAGTCACCTCCATTTCTATGTTATAATAATACAGTTAACAACTATAGATACGGACAATGCATGCCGAGAATCCTATAAAATGAATGTGGCAGGGGAATTAATACAAATAGAGCAAACAAAAGCATAAAGATACCTAGTGCTTTCTGCCAGGAGCTTACAGGAGATATTTGATTGAAAACCTTTGTGCGATGACCATACGAAACAATAAACACCAGAAAAGCAAATACCAGCCATCCGCTCCAATGCAAAATACCTAACGCAAGAACAGTGAACCAGAGAACTCGGTTAATGATAAGTGCCGGTATTCGGCTAAATATCGCTCTTGCTATCCGCCCTCCTGCAAGTTCTCCTAACGGCATTAAGCTGACGCTTGTAATGAGGACAACCATCCAGCCGGCAAATGTCAATGCATTGACGGATAACATGTGACCGCTTCCGATTTCTACTCCAAAAAATGATTTAGCGGCCAAAGACAATAGCAACGAGGAGCCCAAATTAACTTTGTAGCCATCCGTCATCGATGCGTTGGCCAGAATGATTTCACTTTTATCAAATCCACCAAACAGTAGGATCAATCCGATAGCTAAACCTGCAAATGATCCGGCATAGGTAATTTGATAGAGAGCCTTTCTGTCCATAAGCGGTGACAAGATTTTGTTCACCGACCCAAAAGTGCCGAAGCCGATAGGCACAGGCAAAAAGAATGGAAGAGACGCATCAATTTTGTAAACATACTTAGTTGTCGCAAATCGGACCGCTTCCACAAAAATCAAAATTACCGTCACGAACACGGATAATGTTAAATTTTTGAAAAGCATTTCAATGTTTGGAGGCCCGTTAGCCTGATTACCTGAAATAACCCACAGCAA
>JAEUSJ010000200.1 GCA_016788215.1 bacterium
GCCGAAGACCCTCTTACGGCAGTTGTTCGCGGCGTCGGTATTGTGCTCGAAAACCTGTCCAAATATCAACAAGTGATCCTGAAAGCCAAAAAATATTAACCGTGGTGTTCTTTTGGTAAACTTTTTCAGAAAAAAAATACGCTGCCCGATGGTCCTTCCTGATAAAAAGTAAGAAAGGGCCGGTATGTTTTGGAAGTTAAAAAATTTTCTGGACGGTTTTTATCAGATCATCGATGTTTATAAAAATCATTTTGTTTTTCTTTTCCTCATTATTATTTCCGCGATCTTACTTCAGACAAATACCAATCCGCAAATTACGTTTTTCAGACAACGCGCTATTTACTTGTCTGCGCTGATCGGCGAGCAGTTTAGTCGTCTTCCCCGCGTGTGGAAATACGAAGATCAAAACCGTACGTTAGAACTGCAGAACACGGAACTGGCCAAGCGTAATATTGTATTGGAAGATGCGTATCTCGAAAACATCAAGCTCAGACAGATGTTAAAATTCAAAGACCGTTTTCCGCTGAACACGATCCCTGCGCACATTATCATGAAAGCGCCCGACCCGAATCTCAGTACGATCACGCTCGATAAAGGCCGCGATGACGGCGTGTATGAGTATCAAAACGTAATTACCGACCGAGGTTTGGTCGGAATTATTACTCACGTGGAAGACCGGTACTCGGTTTGCCAAATCATGCTCGATAAAACCTTTCGCGCAGCCGCAAAAATCCAGCGTACCCGTCTCAGCGGTATCGCTCTATGGCAAGGATTGCCGAATGAAGTCGGGTTTTATGGCGTACTGAAAAACCTGGATGTACGAGTGGGCGACGTCATCCTGACATCCGAATACAGCGAGTTTTTTCTCCCGAATTTCCGGGTCGGAATTGTCCGCGAAATCAATAATGAGATCGAGGGCATTTTTAAAAATATTCACGTAAAAACAAGCGTCGACTTTGATATGATAGAGGACGTCTTTATTGTACAGGATACTTCAAAAGTTTCTTCGACCCGAATAGGATTTGAAAATTATTTTTTCGGAAATGAATAGTGATTTAACCAGGAGTTGCTCTAATTCATGCGACGCAAAAGAAATCAATTGATCCTGAGCCTATCGCTCACGGCTTTAGTTTTTTATTTTCTTCAAACGACCTTTATCAATCCTTTCCTGTCCGTCGGGCACAGTGTTCCTGACTTGCTTTTGATATTAACGTTATTCGTGGGTGTCCGCCTGGGACAACTCAGCGGTTCATTGCTTGGTTTCCTGGCCGGCTTGCTTCAAGACGTTTTGATTGATTTTTACGGGTTGAATGCGCTATGTAAAACCGTTGTCGGTTTTTCTGCAAAATATTTCAAGACGGAAAAAGTGTTGCTGGTCGAAAAATATTATTTTCCGATAGTTGTTTTTTTTAGCTCCATCGCTCATAGTATTATCTTTTTCGGATTCCAGTCATTGGACGCCGATTTGAATTTTTATACACTTTTTATGAATTATGGTCTGCCAAATGCGTTGTACAGTGCGGTCATGGCATTTATTTTATGGTCATTGACGCCTAACGCCTTTCTTGATTTTATCAACTACGACGCGAAGCACGAATATTAATCGGTTTTTTGGCCTATGAACCCTCGCTCAATTATTTTTTCCATATTTATAGGAACGGTATGGCTGATACTTTTGAGCCGGTTATTTTATCTGCAGGTAGTTAATTCTAATTACTTCGCCGGGCGCGCAGAAAATAACGCTACCAAGATGATAGACCAGATCCCGGCCCGCGGATTGATTTTCGATCGATACGGGAAACTGATCGTTGAGAACCAGCCTACGTTTTCTATCCAAATTACTCCTGCCGAGTTTGACACCAACAGTTCCTCCGAGTTTGAATACCTTGCGCAAAGGCTCAATATGTCGCCCGCTGAGGTTCGCCGTAAAATCGAAGGCGTCTGGCCCTATACACCCGTTACCATAAAGGAAAATGTCGATTTCACGCTGATTGCAAAACTGGAAGAGGAAATGGTAAAACACCCCGGTGTGCATTTCAAAGTAGATATTCACCGTATCTACTCTCCGGATATCACGATGCCGCACGTCATAGGGTACCTTAATCAGATCACCGAGCAGACTATCGGTTATTTTAAGACGGGTGATTTTTCCGATACGGATTATAAAATCGGCGAGCTGACGGGAGCTGCGGGGATCGAAAAATTCTACGAGATTGAATTGCGCGGACAAAAAGGATATCACGAACTCCAAAGTGATTCCAAGGGCAAAGTAGTAAAGGACCTGGGTATTGTTAAACACCCAACCGACGGATATAACCTTTACCTAACCATTGATCTTGAATTCCAGCGATTTGTTGAATCGGCAATGGGGCAAAATAAAGGTTCGATCATTGTCGTGGATGTACGAACGGGCGAAATTCTGGCTGCTACGAGTAAACCGGATTACAACATACGGTGGTTTGTCGAGGGCATTAGTCATGAGCAGTGGAAAGAATTGAATGAAAATCCGGATAAACCGATGTTTAATCGCATTGTACAAAGCGGTTATGCGCCGGGCTCCACTTTCAAAATGATCACGGCAATTGCCGCTCTGGAGGAAGGGCTTGCAACTCCGGAAACGTACATCGAATGCAAAGGAGTATATCTGCTCGGAGGAAACCGTTTTCGCTGCTGGAATTGGACGGGACATGGCCATATTAATATGCAAAATGCGATCACTCATTCCTGCGACGTATATTTCTATACCCTTGCCTGGGAATTGGGAATAAATAAGCTGGCAAAGTATGCGCGGATGTTCGGACTGGGTGAAATGACCGGCGTTGATTTGCCTAATGAAAAAAAAGGGAACGTTCCTACAACAGATTTTTTTGACAGCCGGTACGGAAGAAACAATTGGAAATCCGGCACCGTTGTTAATCTGGGAATTGGACAAGGCGAAATTTTGGTTACACCTATTCAAATTGCGCAGTACGTTACGATTCTTGCCAATTCCGGAAAATACCAGCAGCCGCATTTTGTACGTTATGCCGAAGATCAGGAAGGTATTCGCAAAGTCTTGTATCCGATCAAAAGCGTACCTGTCAAACCGGATTACATTGATCTCATGCGGCACGGGATGTGGGCGGTTGTCAATACGTATGAAGGAACAGGCAAACGCGCCTGGATCAAATGGCAGGCGGCAGGTAAAACAGGAACGTCGGAAAATGTACATGGAAACTATCACGGATGGTTCGCCGGATTCGCTCCGTATTATGACCCTGAAATTGCCGTCGTGGTAATTATGGAAAACGGCGGAGAAGGCTCCGATGTTGCAGCGCCCATGTCTGCGACCGTGATGAACTATTATTTTAATTATATTCGCGGCAAGAAGGCGTTCGATCCTTCAGACCTGAAAGAGAAACAGTTCCAGTCATTACGAAATGCGCAACTTATACCTTAATTAATATATGGTAGTTGAAAAAATAAAAAATTTCCTGAGCGACCTGGATTATTTCTTACTAATCCCTGCCCTTTTGCTGTGCGGAATTGGACTTTTGTGCATTTACAGCGCAACTGTGAGCGGAAGTTCCGAGCTCCAGTTCAATTTTACAAAACAATTATTTCATTTTGCAATAGGCCTGCTTCTCATGTTCCTCGTCATACTCATACCGATTCGTTTGATTGACGGCGCGGCTATTTCGCTGTACGCGATCACGGTTGTATTACTTATTCTGGTACTTGCGACCGGTTCAGTTCGCTACGGCGCGCAGCGTTGGTTTGCACTCGGGCCATTCAGCCTCCAGCCTTCGGAAATCGCAAAAATAGCTACGATGATCTGTATTGCCCGCATGCTTGCTTTAAGCCGGGTTAATCCCGCGCATATAGCAAATATCATTATCACATTTGCACTTACATTAATCCCGATGTTTCTTGTCATGAAGCAGCCGGATCTTGGAACGGCTCTGTGCATCGGTTGTATTGCCCTGCCGATACTATACTGGCACGGCATTTCGTTATTTTCCATTTTTGTCATGTTTTCCCCCATTGCTACCGTATTGGTTCATATCGGATCAGGATATAGTTTCGAAGCTTTTATTCTGACCTTATTTGTCATTTTGATGATATTATATTTTTCAAAACGCAAGACCGGCATCATTTTGGCCGTATTTGCATTAAATATTATCGTCGGACTTTCATCTGAACCGCTGTGGGATTCACTCAAAGACTATCAAAAAGAACGTATTTTGAATTTTATTGAGCCGGAGCGGGATACGCAGGGCAGCGGGTATCAGGTTCGTCAGTCGAAGATCGCCATCGGCGCCGGAGGTTTTTCAGGAAAGGGTTTGATGGAGGGAACTCAAACGCAATTAAAATTTCTGCCGGAACAACATACTGATTTTATTTTCTCTGTCGTCGGAGAGGAGTTTGGTTTTATCGGCGCCGTTGTTTTATTGACCTTGTTTGGAATCATGATCTTCAGGTTAATTCTTATCGCCGATGTGGTAGATGACAAGTTTGCCAGCTTGACGCTGATAGGGATAGCTACGTTGTTTTCGTTCCAGGTTATGGTTAATATTGGAATGACGACGGGAATCATGCCGGTGACGGGAATACCTCTCCCGTTCCTTAGTTATGGCGGAACCGCCTTATGGACTAATCTGTGTCTGATGGGCATCGCGTTGAATATTTCCATGAGAAAAAAAGTTTACGATATTCATTAACGGCAAACGTAAAACGTGTAAAGTTGTAGTCTGCACTATTATTTGTCTCAGCAAATAGGATCTTTTAAGCTTTACGTTTCACTTATAATTTAAAATCAATGATTAAAGCCGTCATTTTCGATCTTGACAATACGCTCGTCAATTTTATTGTCATGAAAAAACGCGCAATTACAGCTGCGGTTGAAGCCATGGTCGATGCAGGCCTGGATCTTCCGCAGGAAGAGATAGACCAGAAAATATGGAAGATCTATGACGAGCGCGGTTTTGAACACCAAAAAGTTTTTGACGACCTGCTGGAAAATATGTTCGGCAAGATTGATCACAAGATACTCGCAAGCGGTATAGTGGCTTACCGTCAGGCGCGCGAGGCGTCTCTTGTAACTTATCCGCACGTTTCCTCGACGTTGATCGAATTGACCAAAAGAGGATTCAAGCTTGCGGTCGTAAG
>JAEUSJ010000201.1 GCA_016788215.1 bacterium
GTGTACCAGCCGTATCATATGTTCGGTTTCGCCGGTATTTTTAATACCGATATCATTGATTACGTTAATTTTTCTAGCGGGGGCTTTTCCTCGCAGTATGGAAATCGTCTCAGTTCGGTGATTGATCTGAGAGCAAAATCGGAAGCCCCCGATAAATTTTCCGGTTCCGGCAGTTTGAGTCTGCTCAGTACGAGATTGACCCTCGATGGACAATTGGATAAGCATTGGTATTACATGGTATCGGGGCGGCGGACATACCTTGATCATGCAACGCAGTTTGGTAAATTTATGGGTTGGATACCAGAGACCATTCCATATCGGTTTCAAGACGGGATGGCCAAAGTGATTTATCAGGCAAATGCCGAACACCAGTTTGGCTTCTCAGCCTTTGGTTCTTCGGACAATTTTCAGGACAAAGACAAAAGTACGTTGTATGCAACCAATTTCGTCGACTATAGCACTATAAAATTACCATATTCACTTAACACGAAAAGAAAATTTCAATGGGACAATGCAGTTTTCAACGGTCATTGGGAGTTTAAAAATGAAAACGGTTTTTTATCGAGATTAACCGTTTTTCAATCACGAGCGACCAATGATCTGGGTATTAACGTCTACTATACTCCCAACAAAGACGCATCAGATTCAATACGTCACGTAGTTGACAGTTTAAATGCGATTCCAGATCCCAATCCATTTGCAATTGACAATCAGGTATTAGACCGAACGGTGAGATGGGACATGGAATACGAACTGCACAACGACCATAAATTGTTAATTGGGGGCGAATTCAATCGAATTCAATTAAGCTACTACTGGGATAATCTTTTCGTAGAGGCCAATGCCGGTGACAACTATCAAGTGTTCTTTGATGCCGCACCGGACAGTTTTACATATAGGCGTTTGGTATACAATTATGCCGCCTATCTCGAAGATATCTGGAGTCTCAACGACCAATGGACGGTCAAACCGGGTATTCGTATCGAATCATTCGGTCATTCTAAATCCTCTATTGTAGTGAGCCCGCGAGTGGCTATTCGTTATGATTTGAATGAAAGATTAGCCTTTAAAGCAGCTACCGGCATTTATTATCAGTCTCTGTTCAATTCACGTGAAAAAGGCTACGTCGGGTTTCTCGAAATCCCATTTTCGACTTCGGGTATGAAATTGCAGAAATCCATTCACTATATTTTGGGTGCTGAATATTTTCTAAATCGTGATTCCAAATTCACCGGCGACATTTATTACAAACATGCTTCGAATTTATCAAGGAATCGTAGAGCCACTTCAAATACTCCTGTATTCATTAAAGGCGAAAGTGATGCTTATGGTATGGAACTTACTTGGAAAAGACTTGGTAAAAAATTCAGTTACGAGATAAATTATGTATTGGCTTATGTGACACGGACGTTTGAAAACTTGACTTATAATACGAACTACGATCAAAGGCATGCCCTGTCGTTCATCGGGAACTATCTTCTGCCGGCTCATTGGAGCTTTGATTTCAGGTGGGTATTTACTTCTGGCCGCGCCTACAGGCCTGCATCTTTCTCAGCACCATATTATTATTTTAATCCGAGTGAAGGTCAACTTTATGGAGGCGATTACAATAACGATGCCCGAACCATCGAATTTGATAATCTTAATTTCTACGGCCGGTATCCTGTCTACCATCGCCTGGACATCAGCTTTGTAAAAACAATTGAGTTCAAGAAGTGGACACTGAAACCCTATATCAATATCATAAACACGTATTACAAAAGTAATCCTTTGTATTATCAGGATCAGGGGACTGATAAAGCAATCATTAGTAACAAGCCTGATCCGCAATACGTACAGATCCGCAAACGCGCTCCGATTGGCATTCCAATTGTTCCGTCCTTTGGAGCGCATTTTGAATTCTAGTTTGAAAGCGAATAGACGATGAAAATTCCGATTATAGCTCTTTTGTTTGCGTTTATTAACAGTTGTACCGACCAACCCGATGTGAGCGGCAGTTTCAGTTTTATCGGCGTGCACGGAGTTTTGACGCCCAAACTTAAAAATCAGGAACTGTACCTGTCAAGAGCCGTGAATCTGGATCAGTTCGATGAATATGCCCCGGATACAATTTCTACAAAGCTATCAGGAGCAAATGTGACAATTGAATACAATGATCAAACGGTGATATTTACTGAAATCTCACCCGGATATTATGTGGACACGGCCGGTGTTTTGCAGGTGATTCCCGGGCAAACCTACACTTTGGAAGTTCACTCAGCTGCAAACGAAAGACTAACGGCCGTCACCACGGTTCCCGGAGTCCCCGAATTGCTTTTAAATTCACTAATTGATACGCTCCGGGTTAACATTGACATAGACACTCTTTCCTGCGGTACTGGATGTACAATGATCAATACAAGTATAAATAGGCTACCTTTGTTATTTGAGTGGACAAGAACACAATCGGCAGGTAGTTTCTTTTTTCAAATGCGGAAAGATACTGCCAACATTTTTGACCATAAATATGGCAACGTGACGTGGACCAATTTCGGCATACTTGCTTCCAGATCATATATTTTAGATCCTGCCATCACACTCTTTGAAAGCGGTGAATTTTACACCGATGACTATACGTGGTGGGGATATCCTGTTAATGGTGATAATGTTGTGGAGATGGATATTGAAATCCAGATCAAAAGTTTCGACAAGAGCCTTACGGATTGGGTATTGAAAGTGGGCTCCAATATCTCGGGAGGATATGGTTTTTTTGGTTCAATGAGTTACTATAAAAGGCCGCTTTATGTTATTCAAACAAGTAAAATTGTAAACTAATCTAAAAAGGATATGATGAAAAGAGAGTGTGCTATTTTTTTTGTATGGTTGGGTATGATGACGACAGGTTGCTCAAGCGACGAACAACGTCAACAGGAAGAATTATTTGGTTTTCTACTCGGTACTCCTGATCGTAGAGAAGTGGGGTATTCCATAGCGGTTACTTCGAATGGTGAATACGTTATTATTGGAAGATACGAGGACGCAACCTCCCGTTCTTTTCCTTATATTGCTAAAACGTACAATAATGGCGATACGATTTGGACACTTAGTATGAAAGACTCAGCAAACATATCGGCAATCGAACCTGCAGTAGATCAAGGATTTGTTGTTGCGGGCAGTAATTATGCTGTAAATAGTGCGATAGTCATGAAGGTCAGTGATGATGGAAATATTGTATGGAAAAGGCTTTTTTTGGATTATAGCGGGGTTACCGCTCTAAAGCCAACGCAAGATGGCGGTTACGTTGTCCTCATTAGCGGGTTCAAAACTACAGGGCACGTAGGTTTGATAAAATTGGACGTTATGGGCAATCTGGTATGGGAAAAGCGATACGAATCTAGATCAGACTATAGAGATGTTCCCAGAGCACTGGAAACAATTGGCACCGGATATTTGTTACTGATTAATACCACTAATTCTAACTCCAGTTTTTATTCTTCGTACATTATTAGGACAGATCTTAACGGGGATACTCTTTGGACAAAAAAAATAAGTGAGGAAATCGGCTATATTAATTTTTTAAGAAACAATAAGGAACAGTTGTTACTTACAGGTAATGGTGGAACTCAAAAGTATAATAAGTTTTATCTTTTAACCGGTGTAATGAGGCTTGATTCTAACGGCACGATACTCATGTCTAAGACTATTGAAGTACGTAATTTTAACCTTATAAATTCTGTTGCAGAAACAAATTCCGGTGAATATCTGTTAGCCGGCAATGGAGGAAATTACGGTTCGCATGCAATTGTGATGAAGCTAGATTCTACAGGGAATTGGCTTTGGTCGAAACTGTATTCACGTGCGGCCGGTTCATACGGATTTTCAATGAAACCCGGTAATGATGGTCATTTTGTTCTGGTAGGAACTGGCTACCCGGATTATTCTGCTAATTCCTATTATTATTCCGACATATTTGTGTTTGCAATTGACGCCAATGGGAATGTCATTGAGTGATTTGTTTAATAACCCGCAATTGAAGTTCATGTGAGTTCTTGTCTTCATCTCTTGTTTTTTCATTCCAAAACTGTTATTATTTCCCCGCTAATTTAAATTCTACAGCCAACTGATCACAAAGGCAAAGAGGCTTTTCACTCTTCCGGAGTTTACAAAAAACGAATTCAATTGACGATGAAAATGTAATGCAGTAAACTTGATTAGTATAAATACAATTTCATAGGAGCGAAAAATGCGTTTATTATTAATTAGCAATTCGACCAATTACGGCGGAGGATTTCTTGACCACTGTGCCGGCGAGATCGGTAATTTTCTCGGACCTATTAAATCCGTTTTATTTGTGCCTTACGCTCTGAACGACCTGGATGGTTATGCGGCAAAGACCCGTGAGCGTTACGCGAAGATGGGCATTGATGTTCGTTCCATTCATGAATTCAAAGATCCCGTTGAGGGCGTGAAAACAGCCTCGGCAATTCATATCGGCGGAGGGAACACATTTCGTTTATTGAACCGACTGTATGATGAAAAAGTAATTACTGCCATCCGGGAAAAAGTTAAAAATGGTATGCCATATATTGGGGCAAGCGCCGGAACCAACGTTGCGACCGTATCGATCAAAACCACCAACGACATGCCGATTGCCTATCCGCCAACGTTTGATGCGCTGGGGCTCGTGCCGTTCAACATCAATCCGCACTATATTGACCCTGATCCGAATTCTACTCACCAGGGCGAGACGCGCGAACAGCGCATCAATGAGTTCCATGAAATGAACGACACAGTCGTTGTGGGTTTACGCGAAGGGGCGTGGCTTAGAATCGAAGGCACATCCGTTACGCTCGGCGGAATTAACGGCGCAAGGATTTTCAGAAAAAATGAAGTGCCAACCGAATACAAGCCGGGTGCAAATATGGATTTTTTGTTGAAGTAACTCACGGCCTTCGGAATTAATTCAAAAAGTACAATAAAAAAAGTCATGGTTCGACAAGCTCACCATGACTTTTTTAATAATGTCTATCCTCTTACATGTGTTTGATCATTGCATCCGCAAATTCACTGCACTTGATCTCTTTTGCGCCGTCCATTAATCGGGCAAAATCGTACGTGACGGTCTTAGCAGCCAC
>JAEUSJ010000202.1:0-2136 GCA_016788215.1 bacterium
CTTTCCATGATCCCAAATACTACCGAGAGGCCGAGGCCGGTTCCCTTACCATGTTCTTTAGTAGTAAAGAACGGTTCAAAGATACGACGCTGCGCTTCCTCGTCTATTCCTGTGCCCGTATCGGTGACGCTCAGCACGACATAGTCCTGTGAGGTCGCTTTCGGATGGTTACCGCGTAACGCCTCGCCTTTAACTTGTCCCGTTGCGATGTTGAGCGTTCCTCCGCCGGGCATGGCGTCACGCGCGTTCACGCATAGATTGAGCAGAACACGTTGAATTTGAATGGCATCGGCTTGAATCGGGGGAATATCCTTTTCCAGATTTAACGAGACGTGGATCGTCCTGGGAAAAGTTTCGTGCAGGAGTTTGGCTATCTCGTTGACTACATCGTTAAGCATGATCCATTCAATCGATACGTCCATCTTCCTTGCAAACGTAAGAATTTGCTTCACCAGGCTTGCGCCGCGCATCGCCGCACTTGTGATAGATTCGGCATTTTCCCGAATCGTCTCGGAAGAAACCGCGGGCCTGTTGAGAAGAGAAGCATGTCCGATAATAATGCTTAGAATATTGTTGAAGTCATGTGCAATGCCGCTGGCAAGCGTTCCAAGGCTCTCAAGTTTCTGGCTTTGCTGGAGCAAATCTTCATACTGTTTCTCTAATTCTTCCGCATGCTTACGCGCGGTGATGTCCCGGACGGCAACAATACGCATGTCCTTACCTTGAAAAGTAGTATGCCTCCGAACCACCTCGATCATAACCCGTGTGCCGTCGGTTCTTACTATGCTCGTCTCATACGGTTCCGTAGTTTGCGACTTGATTTTTTGACTAATAAAGTCGCGGTTCTCCGGCGGAGCGAAGTCCAGAAGAGTCTTTCCAATAACCTGCTCGCGGGTCAAACCGAACATCTGGAGCATTGCCGTATTGACTTCAGAAATAATACCGTTTTCATGGATTACAATTCCTTCTACGGTCGATTCCCACAATGTGCGAAAGCGTTCTTCGCTCTCGCGCAAAGCCCTTTCTATTCGGTTTTGCTCTGTGACATCTTCTACCAGAGCCTGGAGGCAAGGCTTTCCATGAAACACAACATAACTTAAAGTAAGCAGAGCATCATACGGCGTGTCATCTGAACGTTTAAACTGAACCGGGTGGTCTTTCAGAAAGCCCTGCTTTTTTAGAAGCGCCAGGACCTCTTCACGCTTGGCCGGATCGTAATACAATTGCGAAACATTTGCAATCTTTTTTTTGATATGTTCGCGAGTATAACCGCCGGCGTGCAGCATCTTGTCGTTGAAGGTCAATAAGTTTCCTTCGAGATCGACCACGCCGATACCAACAGGAATGTTTTCAAATAATATACGGTATTGTTCTTCTCTTTCGCGCAGAGCGGATTCCGCCTCCTTTTTTTCAAGTGCAGCCTGGATGGCATGAGGCAGACGCTGTATGTGTTCGGGGGTTTTGATGATATAGTCTGCCGCTCCCATTTTCATGGCTTTGACGGCAATCTCTTCCGACCCGGTGCCGGTGACCATCACCACAGGTAAATCCGGGTGTTTAGCATGAACGGTTTCAAGAACCTGTAAGCCTTCAAAACCTAAAATGTTAAAATCACTCAGAACGATGTCAAAATCGTCATTGCCGAGCGCAATTTCAAACTCCTTTCGTGAAGCCGCCTCGACAATTTCAAACCCGCCGTGTTCGATCTCCAACGAGTCGCGTACCAATTCCCGGTCGTGCGATGAGTCGTCAATGTACAAAACACGAATGGGTTTATTCATAGATTATTCTCCGGCGGCGCGACATTCAGCGAAAGCCAATATCCTTCTATTTCCCGTACAACGCCGAGGAATCCTTCGAACGAAACGGGTTTGACAAGATAACTGTTTGCGCCGATGTCGTAGGAGAGGGCGCGGTCGCCTTCTTCTTTTGAGGAGGTAAGTACGATCACCGGGATGCGTTTAATGATCGGAGCGGCTTTGATCTGCCGCAAAACTTCAAAACCATCGAGACCGGGCAATTTCAAATCTAATAAGATCAGATTGGGCATGGGATATTTTTCGCGGTCGGCATATTTGCCGCGCCGGAAAAGATATTCAAGAGCAATATTGCCGTTGGTCACCACATTAATCGTAT
>JAEUSJ010000202.1:2210-5065 GCA_016788215.1 bacterium
ATAGCAGGTTTTTTCATGGGCTAATCCTTTGGTAATTTTACAAAGAACGTACTGCCATGTCCCACCTGCGATTCGATCCAGATTTTCCCGCCTAAAAGTTCGGCCGCTTTCTTTACGGTCGATAATCCGACGCCCGTGCCTGGATATTCATCTTCTGGGTGCAGTCGTTGAAAAATATCGAAAATTTTCTGCTGATATTCAACGGGAATTCCTATCCCTCGGTCTTTTACGCTGATTATCACGTGATGGTCTTCAAGACTAAAATCTACAGCGACCTGTGGAGGAACATCAGGCCGGTGGTATTTGATCGCATTATCGAGCAGATTGATGAATATCTGACTTAACAAAGTCCGGTCACCCATGATTGCGGGCAAGCCTTCGGCGATCACAAGTGCTCCGTGATTTTTATTGATGGTTGATTCCATGCGGCCGGCGATTTCTTTTATCAGATCGCCCAATTTGATCTGTTCTCGCTTGACGCCCGCACGGCCGAGCCGGGAATAGGTGAGGAGATCGTCGATAAGTTGCCCCATCCGTTCGCCCGCCTGTACGATGTTTTTGAAATACCGTTGGCCTTCTTCATTTAAATCCGCCTGATGGCGGCGGATGATGATCTCGGCAAAACCGCTGATGGCGCGCAGCGGCGCGCGCAAGTCATGCGAAACGGAGTAAGAGAACGACTCAAGTTCTTTGTTGGTATTCTCTAATTGCGCCGTACGTTCGAGGACGCGTTGTTCCAGTTCGTCGTTTAATTTTTTTATTTCACCTTCGGCTTGCTTTTTGGCAACTATTTGTCTGACTAATATTTCTTTCTGCTTTTCGTTCTGTTCAAAGAGCCGGACATTTTCTAAAGCCATACCAATTTTGTCTGCAACGATTTGCAGATGCTTCAGGTCTAATTCGGCTAATTTTTCCATTTCTTTTTCAGAATAAATTTCCAGAATTCCGCTAATATGGTCTTCGACCATGAGGGGAGCGCCTGCAAAGAATTTTACATTATAATCCGAGGGGCCCTTACCGTCGGATTGTCTTAATAAGCGCAATAAATGATCGCCCTTATGAATAATTGCTGACTTTTTTTTGAAAATATTTTTGTACAACCCGTGGCTGACCGGCAAGGATTCAGGCAAACCGTCAGGACGACTGCCGACACTCCCCATCAATTTGAGTTCATCTTTGATCACAATGCGTATATCGCACATATCTACATTAAACGTTTCTTTGACCAGGTTGAGTAATTCGATGGTCTGTTCCTTTGTCGACGCTTTATCAATGCGCGAAGTAATATGGCCTGAAATTAAGTTCAGTCGGTTGTTAGCAAATTCCAATTCTTTGGTTTTTTCTTTTACGGTAATGCGCAGCACCAGATTCCATATAAGGATCATTAAGATCAAAATTAAGACGATGGATATTAAAATGATTACTTTTGTCGTAAACCAAGTTGTCGATTTCTGTTTTAGCCATTTACTTTTTAGCTCATTGAGTTTCCCGCTCTCAATCATTCGAACCATGCCGATGTTTAACGTTCGTAATAAAGAGTAATTACCTTCTTTAACAACAAAAGCAATCTCCCTTGGAATAACTGTTTGCCCGACTCTTACGAGGTTATTTAGTTTTAACTTAGGAATTATCTCGTCAGAAATGATATTCGATACCAATGCAGCGTCGCACCCGCCCTTCGAAAGAAGCTCCAAAGCGCCCGGTTCCGTCTGTACAGGAATGGTTTGGATGGCCGGGTAGTTGCTGACCAAATATTCTTCAAGAGTAGAGGACAGCTGAACCGCAACTTTTTTCCCCGCCAAATCTTTTATTCCAAATATTCCTTCTTCCCCCTTTCGTATGTAAATATTATCAAACATCGCGTCGTGCGGAATGGCATACTCAACGGTCTTATCCCGCGCCTTCGTATAGAACATATCAGAGATATGAACGGAGCCCGTGACCTCCAGTTCTTTTTTTATGTCCGCCCACACACCCAACTTAATGCTAACTTCGAATCCCATTTCCTCTGCGATGGCGCGTATCAAGTCGACATGAAATCCCGCGGGTTCGCCATGTTGGTTTAAAAACTCAAAAGGCGGATAATTCGAATCACTGCCGAATACGACGGTATCGGGTAGGAATTCCTGGGAAAGCAAAAGCGGATTGAATAACAACAAAAATGAAAAAGCAAAATAAGCGACTGTTTTCATAGAATGTCAAATTATGCGGTGTTGTTTAATGCTCGGATTAATTTTCCAAGATGGGTTAAATTATCAAAAAGGTTTCGTAATTATTAGGAGTTAAGTTCGTTTTTCAGTTTTTCAATACCTTCTTTTAGTTCGATGATCCGCATTTCTCGCCCGACGAAGAGATCGTTGATCTCTTCCAGTTCCTTGTTGGCATTCTCTAATTGAGCCGTGCGTTCGAGGACGCGCTGTTCCAGATCGGCGTTGAGTTTCCGGATTTCTTTTTCCTTTTGTAAGCGGTCGGTGATGTCGCGCGCGACGCCCAAGGTTGCAGTTATTTGATCACCGTGGCCGAGCGCTGATGGGGAAAATTCTCCAACTAAATATTCACCGGATTTTTTCAATATACGAAGTTCATAAATTGGTATCTTGCCGCCGGACATCACCGTTTGAAAGGCTTTTGCCGCTAAGGGTAAATCATCGGGATGAACAAGAGCGGCAAATGGTTTTCCCAACCATTCTTTGACAGACCAACCCGTCAATTCCTCAAATGCGGGATTAATAGATTCGAGTAAACCTTCGGGAGATATCGTGTAGAGAACGTCACGCACGTTTTCAAATACTTGTCTGTAATTTTCCTCGCTCTCCCGCAACGCTTGCTCCGCCTGCTTACGTTCGGTGATGTCT
>JAEUSJ010000203.1 GCA_016788215.1 bacterium
GAGATATTTGGGTTACTTGGTCCCAACGGCGCAGGCAAAACAACGACACTCGAGATCATGGAGACGCTGCGAGAAAAAACAAGCGGTGACATTTGGATCAACGGATTTAATGTTGATACGGATCAGAATCAAATTAAACAAAACATCGGCGTGCAGCTTCAGGAATCCGGATATTATCCAAATCTGAAACTTGTGGAAATGTTGGAACTCTTCGGCGGGTTATATAACGTCGATATCGATCCGGTACATCTGCTCACAAAAATGGGACTGCAGGAAAAAGCCCATACAAGAGTTGATAAACTGTCCGGAGGACAAAAACAGAGATTTTCAATTGCTACGACACTGGTCAACAATCCAACATTGGTTTTTCTGGATGAGCCGACCGTTGGCCTGGATCCGCAGGCCCGGCGCAATTTATGGGAATTGATACGTGAAATTCAAAAGAGCGGCACGACCGTGGTATTGACGACGCACTATTTAGACGAGGCGGAGTTTTTGTGCGACCGCGTGGGTATTATGGATGAGGGGCGAATTATCAGGATTGATTCACCGGATGAAATGATCCATGATCTGATACGATCCGGATTCAAACGTCATAAAGCAATCAAAGAGGCAAGTTTGGAAGATGTGTTTCTGGAATTGACAGGTAAAGAACTAAGAGAAGACTGAGCATGACATCCGGAAAATATAGCCATACCAGGGCGCTAAAAGCGTATGTGAAAGCAAGCCTGACCGCGATCAGCCGCAATCCGTCCAGTCTTGTTTTTGGGTTTTTATTTCCTTTCATATTTATTCTAATTTTCGGATTTATCGGTAATCGTTCTTTCAGTCTGGATGTCGGCGTATCGTCACACAGCAATAAGTTCAATCCGATATTTGAAAAATTATCCAAAATCCGGACGCTGAAATTGATCAGCGATGTTTCCGATGAAGTGTTGCTGCAAAAGCTGCAGAAGGGCCAGATCGAAGCGATTATCCTGATCGGTGCAGATGATAACGGAACAAGTAAGACGTATCGTCTTGGGATTACCACATCGGATGCGTCATCTAATTCTCAGGCATTCATGGCTATGATGAATGGGATTGCAGCAGAAATGAATGTGGAAATGAGTGAAATCAAAAACCGCCCAATTACGGTTATACAGGAAAGGATCGAAGGCCGAAAGTATAAGACGATTGACTTTATATTGCCGGGCCAATTAGGATTTGTTATTCTGAGTACCGGCGTATTTGGAGCTGCGTATGTGCTAATAACGCTAAAACAGCGGCTTATCATCAAACGTCTGTTCGCTACGCCGGCGCGGCGCAGTACGATCCTCCTGGGAGAATCCATCAGCCGGCTTATTTTCGCGATGATCCAGGTGATCATTATTGTTCTCGTGGGAACGTATGCCTTCGGGTTTACGCTGATACACGGATTGATCACATTATTGCCCATGTTGCTGGTTTGCGCTTTGGCGCTCCTTGTATTTTTCGGTTTTGGCATGATCGTGTCCAATGTTGCAAAAAATGAGCACGCCGTACCGCCTATTTCAAATCTGATCGTCTTGCCTCAGTTTCTTTTAGCAGGAACGTTTTTTAGCATTAACGTATTTCCGGATTGGCTGCAGCCGATTTGCCGAGCGCTACCTTTGACTTATGTCAACGACGCCTTGCGGAAAATATCTTTTGAAGGGGCGGGTTTACTTGATCTCGGCGCCGAATTATCAGTCCTGGTCGTTTGGGGTGTGATCGTGTTTGCAGTTAACATCAAAATATTTAAATGGGAATAAGCGTAAGTCTTGAAATGAAAGCAAATAAATTACTAAAAAGAATAATTACCGAGACGGGCCTCTATTTCATCATTACCGCGGTCTCCGCTTACTTGATAGGCAGTTTATACTCACCGATAATTTCCTGGGAGGCTTTTCTGCTCGCATTTAAAATTGCTTCTGTTTTTTATGTGATTATGCGTTTTATGATGGGATATGCAGCCGATAAAGTTATCCGTACGTTCACTCCTACAGCTATTATTACATCGAGGAAAACTTTTATTATTCAAATCGCCATCCGCGTGTTATTTGCGTTGCTAAGCACTATTCTGGCTCTTTGGACTGCAGAAACATGGACAGGCATTCCTTTTCTCGGCAAGGTAAAAACGGTGTATGTTCAGATGTTTATTGGCGTGATCATTACGCTCGCAGTGACCATGAGCTTTTATGCCGCACGCTTTTACAGGGCGATGCTTAAAACTATGACGGATGCACAGACGGCGAAAGAAATGGCGATGAAATCGGAACTTAAAGCACTGCAGGCGCAAGTGAATCCGCATTTTTTGTTCAATACTCTCAATTCGATTTCTGCGCTTATTCCCACCGATCCCGGCAAAGCAGATTTTATGATTCAGAAATTGGCCGATATTTTCCGATACGTACTGGTCGCATCCGAAAAGGAGACGGTGACTCTGCAGGAAGAGATGCATTTTATTGACAGCTACCTGGAAATAGAAAAAGTTCGGTTTGATGAAAAACTAAGAATTGAACACCGCATCGACCCTGAAACCCTGATGGAGCAGTTGCCCAGCCTCATTTTACAGCCGATCGTTGAAAATGCTTTAAAACACGGCATTTCAAAGAATATCGACGGGGGGACCCTGACGCTTTCCACGGTGGCGGAAAACGGCAGATGGAGGATTGTAATAGAAGACGATGGGGATGAGCATAATATGAAAATCACGCCTGACGGGTTGGGCATCGGACTAAAGAATGTGAACGAGAGAATTAAAAAAACGTATGGCGTGGATTATGGCGTTGAAGTTGAACGTGCTTTGGTGAAGGGAATGAAAGTTATCGTAACGATGCCAAGAAATTCCAAATAATATGGTTATGCTCAAGACTATTATCATTGATGATGAAAAACTGGCGCGCGAAAAACTAAAGCGGCTTTTAAAGGAGCTGGCTGATCCGGATATGTCAGTATGCGACGAGGCGAAAAATGGAATTGAAGCTATTGAAAAGATAGAATCTCAAAAACCTGATTTTGTCATACTGGACATTGAAATGCCGGGCCTAAATGGTTTCGAAGTGATCCGGCACTTGAATTACGTGCCGTTTGTTATTTTTTCCACAGCGTATGATCACTATGCGATACGCGCTTTTGAAATTCATGCCGTAGATTATCTGCTGAAGCCTTATGACAAGGCCAGGCTGGCAACCGCAATTGAGCGGGTGAAAGCCATGCTGAAAAAGCCGGCTGCATCAGCTGAGGAAATTAAGAAACTGGTGGTAAAAATACTGCAATCTAAAGATAATCCACGTTACATAGAACGGCTGCCTTCACGAATAGGACGAAAAATAAAGCTGTTCAAAGTACACGACATTAAATGGTTTGATTCGCAGCACAGTATTACTTTCGCATATATTGATAATCAAAAAATCGATGTGAAATATACTTTAGATGAATTGGAATCAAGGCTTGATCCTAAACATTTTTTCCGCGTACACCGCTCCACCATCGTCAATCTGGATAACGTCAGCGAGATTATCCCATGGTTCAGCGGAAAATATAAATTGATACTGACCGACAAGGCCGGTACTGAACTCCTCGTAAGCCGGAACCGTGCGCAGGAATTGAAAGCACTATTGAATTGGTAATCAGGCCACTGCATGCCTGAGTTTATTAAACACAAAAATAATGCCCAGCCAGATCGTCATTAAAGCAATAATAGTCGGGGCCGACGGGATATCCTGAGTAAATGACAGATATAATCCGGACGGTATGGATATTATAGCGATGAGAACTGATCCTATAAAAATCCTGCTCATTTTGTCGGTAATCAGAATAGCTGTAATGGGAGGAATAACCAGCAAACCAAAGACTAATAGCACGCCTGCGGATTTAATAGCCAGCGATATAAGCATTCCCACCGTTACATAGAAAAGTACATTCCAAACCTGCGGCCTGAATCCCAGTGTTTCGGACATTTCCGGATCAAAAGACACGAACAAGAATTCCTTGTAAAACAGCAGATGAATACCGCCGAGAATAATCAATGTTGCCAGTAAGATATAGATCTGATCCGAAGTGATGGTCAGGATATTGCCGAATAACAATCCCATGAGATCTGCGTCGCCTTTCGGATGCTTTGACAAGATCAGTATAGCGCTTGCCGACGCGATGATATACCCTAAAGCCAGCGTGCTGTCCTGTGGAATTTTTTTAGAATTAAGATTGAAAGCAAACCAGACGACCCCGATCATTGTGAGAGCCATGGCGGATACCACCGGATTCATTTCAAAAATAATTCCGACGGCAAAACCCGTGGATGAAATTTGCGCCAGCGATGCGCCAACAAATACGATGCGCCTAAGGACTATATAAACCCCGAGGAAAGAACACATGATGCCGACAAGCAGACCGGTATACAATGCATGCTGCATGAATTCAATTTTGAATATATCAACAAGCTCAATCATTTTTTTCTCCCACAATAACGACGTTGTTACCTTTGATTCTGTCAACGAATACGGGCATGTCATACATCTTTGACAGATTTGCTGTTGTTAGTATATCTTCGAGTGGCCCTACCTGGAAATGATCGGCTTCTACTAAAATGATTTTTTTTACATAATTTGACACTTCCGTAAGAAGATGACTCACCATAAGAATGGTCAGTTTGTCTTTGGTGTGTAATTCGGTAATCAGATCCAAAATTGATTTCTGCGAAATAAGATCCATCCCGTTCGTTGGTTCGTCCAGCACCAGAATATTGGGCTGCGTTGCCAAGGCTCGTGCGATTAACGTTCGTTGCTTCTGACCGCCTGACAGATTATTGAACAATTTGTCCTTCAAATCCAGTATACCAACGTGTTCAAGGCTTTGTTTTGCAAGTTCATGTTCATTTTTTCCCGGGCGTTTGCATAGCCCCACGCGATTGTATGTGCCCATGAGCACGACTTCAGAAGCGGTAAAAGGGAATATGTTTTCCAGATGTTCTCTTTGAGGAACATATCCGAACCTGATTTCCAAATCGTT
>JAEUSJ010000204.1 GCA_016788215.1 bacterium
AAAACATTGGCATTATCAACCACACCTTGAATACTGATTTCCAAGTCAGAAAGAACAAAAAGCTTCGTTTTCGGTGCGCTGAGCTTGGTCCATGACTCACCTTCCAATCTCAATGCAACCCAGCCCGCCTTATGATCCGTCATAGAATATACGTAAGTCCACTTATCCCACAAGAAAATGCGAAGTAACTTTTCGGTCGATCTCAATGATCGATTTACCGACGACGAAGGTATTATTCCTGAGTACAGCCCCATAGCGTTTTCTTGTAAAATGGTGATCGTATCGGAAAAGGCCTTAACGCCGTAATAGATTTTCCATGAACCTGCCGACGCAATATTTACCGGTTGTCCATTGGCGTCGGAAAGAAGAATATAAATATCCGTCCCGCTTCTTACTTTAATGCCCGTGGTTAAATGATCGCTCATTAAAATACGAGAGTTAATGATCTCCAGCGGCATAAACGGATAAAGCTTTGTGGATTCAGTCTGTCCTAGCGTTTGTTCGAACTTATTCAGAATACGCAATTCGAAAGGGTTTTCTACGATTAGATAATCCGAAGTTTGTGCAAACAGGGGGGTGGTGACAAAGACAAGTAAAAAAATAAAATGACGCCGCATGGTGTGTTGGTTAAATCCGGCGTACCTTTATCGGTACGCCGGAATGAAAATAAAGTCAGCCGATTATTTTTTCCGCTCCCGCCATTTTTCAATAGTGGAAAGTTGAGACGCCACGCCGTAAAGATCGATACTATTCGGATCAAATTGCGTACGAAAATAGGACAGCGAAGGAACCGAAAACAGCCACACGCCCAGGCTGAGTTCCTCTTCCTCCTCATGAATAAATTGCGCATAGGCTTGCTTATCCCCAATTTCTCTTGTGGCCATGAAACCGTATACATTATTCAATAGCTTCATAAAATCTTGTCCTTCCGCCGGATTGGAAGAATTCATTCGAAAGAAATTTTTACCCGCCGCCAATGAACGCGGAGAGACAATGGTTTTACCGTCGGAGTTCTTTTCTGTTATCAAATTGATCTGATACGTGGACAGATCAGGTTCCCGCAGAAAAACATCATACATGTCGAAAAGAAAAGTACTTCGATAGCCTGTAAAAGCCATTAACACCGCGTCGTAATTTCCTTTTTGAATTTCATCTTTACCCACTACGGTAACGCGTATCCGATTGTTAAACAACTTGGGATCATTAAGAATGTCGACCAGTTCCGAATACTCCTCCCTCAATCCATAATCCAAACACACTTTTACCCGCAGAGTATCCGGTATCAAAGCCATATTCACGTTACCCATATCTTTTTTCGGAGTAACGATCTTTTCTTCCATATAATAGGAAGAGGACGGGAACACGCTGTAATTGAGATAATCCTGAAAATTATTCATATTTCCTTTATAGTCCACGATCGAACGCTGCTGTTGCGTATTGACCTTGAAAAATCGATTCAGAATAGTCTGATTGTTTATCCACTTTTTTAATTCCTGGCGTTTCTCCCGCGGTACACGCTCAGTATTAAACAGCAAGGCAAAGAAAGTTGTGCTGACATTGGACTTGTAAAAGAAATCTTCTTTGTCTTCCAGTATCGACGATAAACTTCCAAACGGCGAATCCAACAGCGTGTTAATCTTGGCGCCTTTTAATTCTGACGGAAAAGTGCTGTTATCGATGAAAGGTTTTAACAACACGCGCGAAATTGAAGCGGAACCCGATGGATTCTTGTAAAATGTATATACATCCTCTTTCTGGCCGGCCGCGAGATAGGGCCCGGTTCCGTTAGTATAATTAGCTGCGACAGGGCTCGCATCATAAGGCAGAATCTTAAACGATAAAACCTCCTTAATGTCCGCATCCGTCCAGATTCGATCGCGTTTGAATTTGAACCTTATTTCATTATTCTCATCCGGGCCGGCGAAACTGAGAGATTCCAATGCCTGCGAAACCAGAATATAGTCAGGCGATAAACTGCCTAACTGCTCAATACGCTGAAGTGTGAATGCAAGATCTTTTGCGGAAAAATTACGCGTTGTGCCTTCGGAAATCGTCACATCATCATCTTTGGACACAACATTAAAACTGCTATGCCACTTTTTATCGGTATGAAGCCGTATGGTTACGACGTTATCCTCGCTGATCGAACCGATCATCTCGCCTAATTCGTTTTCATACGTAATGCCGCTTGGGTTTGCGGAAACATTAAATAAACCGTCAAAAAGCACTTCGTCTAATTTATCGGACAACGGATCTGCCGCCGGTAATTGCGGATCGATCTGGGGTTTTTGGTGGGATATGTATGGGATCGCTACTTTATCTGCTAATCGATTCCATGGCCATAAAAATAAAATAAAAGCCGTAATAACCAACACCAATACGGCGATGATAATATATTTTTTCTTCATATCGTGAGCTCCTTTTATTCAACTCAAATCAAATTAATTTTTCTTGATAATCGGTTTCTGTGCCATCACGCTGATCTCAAATACTTTAAACGAATTATGTTTAAACCTGACTTCAAGAATATTATCGCCGCCTTTAGCCATTTGAACTGGCGTAATCTGGCACTCATAGCTATTTCCAGCCGTCGGCGCCGTGATTAAAAAGCGACCTTCATTCTTGATTGCTTTTTTATTGATCGTAATTTCATCATACCACTGACTTAAACCCGAGGATTGTGCGACTTCTTCAGGTAATTTAATGTTAATGTCAAAAACAGGAAATTGAGCTTCGGATTCGATCTGAACATTGAGGCGAAACAGATACTCATTTACCCCGTTCTTATTACTCGTAATGGGCAGAACATAGAATTTACGGTATTGAGTCGGCTTAGTAATCCATTTCGCAATGCGCGTATCACACTCGGCCACAATATTAATGATCTTCTTATCATTACCTTTATAATATTTACCGTGCATCGCTACGGCGCGGGCTTTCGCCACGCCGTTATTATTAATATTGGACGTGAAATCTTTGTAGAGTGCTTCTATAGCTGTTGCCGGAAATGTTTCGTTTTTCATTACGTCAAGGCGGTCGATCATAATTTTCTTACGCTTGTTAAATTCCTTCTCGCTGCCCGTGTAAAACGTAATATCATGTGCCGGCTTAAAAGCCGCGCTCTTATATAAATTCTCCACCGTGTCCGTTGTCAATTTATTTGCTTCAACAAATTGTGTCGCCGTCTGCTTAGAAATATTTTCCACGCCGGTGAAGAATTCTTCTTCCAGAGTTTTGACCGTTTGATTTTTTACCGCCGTGATCGCATTGAGATTCAGGAATTCCTGATCAGTATAAAGCCCGCGCAAATGCAATTCCGCTTCGGTCCACTGACTGTCTTTCAGCGCCGAACTTATGGAGATCTTCTGCTGGTTTAGGGATAACTGGTCTACGTCTGCATAATGAGCAACAAAAAAATCCAGATCGCTGTTCTTTTTCAGAAGGCGAATGATCGACTGGTAACCCAATTTGTTTTTCATGGAATTGATCTCTGGCACAAGGCCGTTTGCCCGTTGATACTGGCTTTCAAGCGCTGAAACGGATTTCTGCGATTCTTGGGCTTCTCTCGTCAAAAGGCCAACACACCGATAGGATTTGTAATTACCAAACGCATTGATGTCAACTTTCGGGATTCGATTTTTTATCACAGACAACTCAGTTAAGACGACCGGGTAGAAATTGCTGTCGGGCCATGATTTAAGGGAAGCAACCTTGTTTTTCAGCGCAGTCATAGCGGGTGTAAACGGAACATATTTTTCTGCATGGATATTGTATTGACGAACAAAAGACGCCAAAGCGCTGAAATCATTTGAAACGCTGTCTGCGGAGGCCTTGTGTAGCGATTCGATATTATCGATATCAAACGTAATAGGTTTGACATCATTCTTATTTTTTAGAAACCCATCGTAATAGTAAAAAACGCCTCGTAATCGCGCACCGAAAGTTTTTTTGGCTTCGGTCAACACATTCAAGGGCCAGCGTTCTTTTTGATTCATATAATCGAGTAAAGCCGGAACGATCTTGACAAAGGCCGCGGAATCCTGACGCGTTTTGAATTCAGTCTGAAAGGTTTGAATCGTCAGTAGATAATCGCTTTGAAATTGCAATTCCTCCGCAATGCCCACTACCAACTGCTTATAGTTCTGATAAGCAATATCATTATATGAAACGATGTCCTCGGGAAACGTCTTCTTAATGGACTCAAGCTCCTCGTTAACTTTATTTATTGCCTGGGTTTTTGTTTGAATTTCTGCGACGGCTTTATCAAAATCAAAACCTTCGAATGTAAATTCGGTTCCAAGCGTATTATATAAATTTCGATCCACTCGGTTTTGCTTCAGGCCATTTTCTAATTCTACGTGTTTGACTTCCCACTTATATCGCCAGACAGGAACATACCGGTAGTCCAAACGCAATAGGTGATTTTGCCGCACAGAGTCAATGACCCAGAAAAAATTCATCGAGGCGCTGTCCACAGGAAAAACACTAATACTGTCAATGATATGGGTTTCGTCATTTATCTTAATTATAGCGCCTTTGCCATCGTCAAACTTTTGGGTCAGGTATGAATTGATCAGCGCTTTATTTGGTATATTTAAAACGAGATAGAAATGGTCTTCACGAACTTGAGGAAATTTAATAAAATATTTTTTGTCTTTTTTGAGTTCAAAATACTTTTTGTCATTCTTTAGCTCGATATAAGTTCCTTCTGTTGGAATAATATCCGGCTTCGGCTTTAACTCGGTAAACGCGGCACAGCCGTTTAGAACGAGTAACAATGAACTGACGATTATGAATTGTAAACGCATTTTAAACTCCCTTTAAACAAACTCGTAAATAATTAACGTCAAACGAAATATAATTCCGTTCTAAGGTCTCGGTTTCATACTGATGGCCATTCCGCCTGCTCCGATCAGCAACATGATCAACGCCTGGACCATGGTTT
>JAEUSJ010000205.1 GCA_016788215.1 bacterium
CAAAAAACGATGGCAGGATAAAAACATTGAAGTAGAAGTCAGACAGTTCTTTCCATGGGGGGAAAAGGAAATGGCCCAACTGGGAAATTTTGAAAAATATCCTCCCTTCATGCCGTGCCCTTACCCTTGGCAGTATCTTGTAGTGCAATGGAACGGTGACGTCGTGCCCTGCTGCAGAGACTATAATGCTGTAATTACATTGGGGAATGTTAAAAAATCATCGCTTAAGGAGATCTGGAATAGTAGCCGGTATGAGGAATTTCGGCGGCAAATGGCAATCGGAAAGTTCCATAATAACCCCATCTGTTCTCCTTGTCTTGACCTCTATTACACCGAAAACAAAGATTGATTCTTGCTCTCGAAAATCAGTTGGATTAAAGACCACAAGAAGCAATGAATTACAGCCAAAATCCTATTGCAATTTAAAACGAAAAGAATTATTATAAAAACGTTTTCGAAAAGCAAACGGTACACGCTTTTCCCCGAGTCCATCTTTGTCGTTTCTACTGAAAGTGAAAAAAATAACGTCTCAAACCCTCCGGATCTAAAACGAGGTTACTATGGTTCTGTATACCGGCCTTTTGTTGAATACGATCATCGAAGACACCCCGATCTACCAAAATTATATCCCGCTACTTGTTCTCATGATCGTTGCAACGATTATCCCGCTTGCGATATTGGTCATTACGAATATCCTAGGCCCCAAAAAACCGAGCGACCGCAAACTTTCCGTGTATGAATCGGGCATGCCTCCCGTGGGCGACGCTCATCCGAAATTCTCCATCAAGTTTTATATCATCGGTATGCTGTTCATCTTATTTGACATAGAAATAGTTTTCATGTATCCTTGGGCGGTAATTTATAAACAATGGATATCGACGAGTGTTTTTATTTTGGTCGAAGGGCTTGTATTTGTGGGTATTCTGCTGGTCGGCTATATATATGCATGGAAAAAAGGCGCTCTGGACTGGGAATAACTCGATTGATTATTTTTAGTATTTAGGTAATTATAATAAGCTGGGTAATGTTATGGCAGAAAAAATTGAAAATAATCCGACGACGGAAAAACTAAAATCCAAATTCGGTTCGGACATATTGAAAGCAGAAGTATTTCGCAATCAACATGCCATTGTTGTTAAACGCGAACGTATTCTGGATATAATGAAATTTCTGAAGGACGATGCGGAACTCGCATATGATTTCCTTGCAGATCTTACGGCGGTCGATTATCTCAAAATGGAAGTAAGCCCGCGCTTTCAGGTTGTCTATAATCTTCGCTCTATGAAACATAACCGGCGTGTGCGGATCAAAGTGCCCGTTCCCGAAAACGACTGTAAGATTGAAACGGTGAGTGAATTATGGAAAACGGCAAATTGGCTGGAACGCGAAGTGTATGAAATGTACGGGATCACTTTTGAGAATCATCCCGACCTGAGAAAACTCCTGATGCCCGAAGCGTATGAATATTTTCCACTGCGCAAGGATTATCCACTGCGCGGAAAAGGAGAACGAGACGCTGTTCTGCCGGAAGGTTCTTAGGAAATGTTGAATTTTAATCGAGAATTATGAATTTCTTGAGTGTTCAGTAATGAGAACACATTAATAATAAAGGATTGACAAAATGGAAGTCGATCGTTCAGAGGCTATAGAAGAATTTACAGTATCTACGTCCGAGGAGTTGAAAGCGAAAGTTACAGGACGCAACAAGAAATTTTTGATCGGAACGGATGATGATGAGTCGATCGAAGCTTGGAAGAAATCGGACACCATGTTTCTTAATTTCGGTCCGCAGCATCCTGCGACGCACGGCACGCTGCGCATGTTACTGGAACTCTCCGGCGAAAAAGTGGTCAAGCTCGATCCCCGTCCGGGTTACCTCCACACCGGATTTGAAAAATTAGCTGAACATCATACGTTCAATCAGTTTATTGCTGTCACTGACCGGATGAATTATCTCTCTCCTTTATCCAATAACGTTGGTTTTGCTTGCGCCGCCGAAGAATTACTCGGCATAAAAATTCCACCGCGCGCCCAGTATATCCGCGTGATACAGGCCGAACTCTCACGTATTGCCGATCATCTTGTCAATATCGGCACCCACGCGCTCGATCTCGGTGCGTTCACAGTGTTTCTTTACGGATTCCGGCAGCGCGAATTCATTTACGATCTTTTTGAAGTATCAACCGGTTCACGTCTCACTACAAGCTATACGCGAATCGGGGGCGTTATGCGCGATTTTCCCGAAGGCCACGAGGAACAGATAGCCGGGTTCTGTAAGCAATTCGATATCGTATACGGAGAAATCGAAGGATTGCTTAATCATAACAAAATATTTCAGAACCGTACTCAGGGAATCGGAAAGATAAATGCGCAAGACGCAATCAACTACGGCATGACCGGTCCATGTCTGCGCGCGAGCGGCGTTCCGTACGACATTCGCAAGGACGAACCTTATCTTAATTACGATCAATTGGATTTTGACGTTCCGGTTGGCACGGAAGGTGACGTATTCGAGCGGTATCTTGTTCGTATGGAAGAAATGAGACAAAGCATACGCATCATCGAGCAATGCCTTGCACAAATGCAAAAAGGTCCGGTAAAAGTGGATGATCATACGATCGCCCTTCCGGACAAAAGCAAAGTGTACGGCAGCATCGAAGGATTGATTCATCATTTTAAACTGATCATGGATCATCACGGTATTGATATGCCGAAAGGCGAGATCTATCATGCGACTGAAGCGCCCAACGGCGAGCTGGGCTGGTTTATCGTCAGTAATGGCGAGGGCGTTCCTTACAAAGTTCATGTACGCGGACCGTCGTTTGTTCATTTTTCTATGATGCCGAAATTGTCAGAAGGCGGTATGGTCAGCGACGGCGTGGCTATTTTGGGAAGTTTGAACGTGATCGCCGGTGAGTGCGATAGGTAATTTTTTTATTTATCCAAACCTTCCAGGTTTCTCAAACCTGGAAGGTTTAAAAACTTTTTCTTAAGGTATAGTATGGCGTTAGAATTTTCTCCAGAGAAGAAAAAAGAAGTTGAGTGGACCCTCACACGGTACCCGAATAAGCAGGCGGCTATGCTGCCCGTTCTGCATATCGCGCAATATCAATTCGGCTGCATTTCACATGAAGTGATGGAACTCGTAGCGAAGACGCTCGACCTTCCGGTTAACCGCGTGCAGGACGTCGTTACTTTTTATACGATGTTTCACGAAAAGCCGGTGGGAAAATTTCATATCCAGGTTTGCCACACGTTGTCGTGCGCCATTCGCGGCGGAAGTCAGGTTGTGGATTATCTCGAAAACAAGTGCGGAGTAAAATGTAATGACGGCATTTCGAAAGACGGAAGATTTTCGATCACGAAAGTCGAATGCCTTGGCTCGTGCGGCACAGCTCCAATGATTCAGGTGAATGACGATTATTTTGAGAACCTGACCAAAGAAAAGATCGACCAATTAGTTAATAAGTGGAAAAGTGAATAGTGCAGCCACAGAGTGCACGGAGGTTTTGAAATTCGTTTTTAGCTCTCAGTGATCTCTGCGGTAAAAAAAGGTATAAGGAATGGAAAAAGTTTTAACGAAAATGGTGGGTGTTGAGAACTCACAGAACATTGACGTTTATCTGAAACACGGCGGTTATCAGGCATTGCCGAAAGCGCTTAAAATGACGCCCGACGAGCTGATTCAGATGATGAAAGATTCCGGCGTACGCGGGCGCGGAGGCGCAGGATTTCCCACGGGGATGAAATGGAGCTTTTTGCCTAAAGACAATCCGAAGCCGCGATACCTTTTGTGTAATGCGGACGAATCGGAACCGGGAACATTCAAGGACCGCGTGCTGATGGAAGACGATCCGCATCAGGTCATCGAAGGATTGATTATTTCTTCGTTTGCTATCCAGGCGCATACCTGCTACATCTACATTCGCGGCGAATATGTAACCGGCGCTAAGATATTAAATAAGGCTATCAATGAAGCGTATGAAAAAGGTTATCTCGGAAAAAATATTTTAGGCAGCGGATTTGAACTGGATATCACCGTTCATCGCGGGGCTGGCGCTTATATCTGCGGTGAAGAAACCGGATTGATCGAGTCGCTGGAAGGCAAACGCGGATGGCCGCGTATCAAACCGCCCTTTCCGGCCGTGTACGGCGTTTTCGGATGTCCTACGATCGTGAATAACGTTGAGACGCTCGTGACGCCGATTCATATCATCAATCGGGGCGTGCAGTGGTGGAAAGATAACGAACCGAAACTGTATTGCATGAGCGGGCATCTCACGCGTCCTGGAACGTACGAAGCGAAGATCGGTACTAATTTGATGGAATTGATCAACGACCACTGCGGAGGAATTCCGAACGGAAGAAAATTAAAGGCCGTTATTCCGGGAGGTTCGTCCGTTCCCGTTCTGCGCGCTGAGGAATGCGACGTGGCGATGGATTTTGACGCGCTCGCTAAAGCCGGATCGGCTTTAGGTTCCGCCGGATGCATGGTGATGGATGACACGACCTGTATGGTAAATGCTCTGTGGAATCTGATGAAATTTTATTCCCACGAATCCTGCGGACAATGCACTCCGTGCCGTGAAGGGACGCATTGGCTGGAAATGATCTGCGGACGAATTGAAACAGGCCGAGGAAGAATGGAAGATCTCGAATTAATGCTGGAAACGGCGAACAATATTGCCGGGCGAACGATCTGTCCGCTGGGCGATGCGGCGGCGTGGCCGGTAGCAGGATTACCGGATAAGAATAAAGGCGGCGATCTTAACGGCCAGAGTTTTGTGAATAAGTTCCGAGAGGAATTTGAATACCACATAACCAACAAAAAATGTAAAGTAACGATTCCGCATGAGTGGAATTAATTCCTCCGCTCTGCGAGGAGGCTGTCATGAAAAAATATT
>JAEUSJ010000206.1 GCA_016788215.1 bacterium
TGAGCGAGCTACTGGCGAGCGACGCCCACAATCTCTCTATCGTCAAATCAAAAGGCGTCGCGAAGCGACACGTGTAAACCGCATGTTATACGCTGTGTGCCTCGCTTAATGTTTCATCTCGAAAACCGAAATGGGCGTGTCAGTCAAATAATGGAAACTTCCATTCTCAAATGTAATTGAATTTCTGATTGACGATTTTACGGTAGTTACTTGGTCGGTAGACCAACTTATTCGATTCAAAAAGTGAGTGAATAAATCAGATTTTCTTTGTTCAGTTTGCGACGGTACAGGTTTGATTGCACACTTTGCAAAATTAAACCCAAAATTTGCTATGGCATCAACCACTCCAATTCCAGGAGAACCTTTGTCCGATACAATTGAAAAGTTGGATATTTTGCATTGTTTTTTTAAGCCAAGTTCGATAAGGATATTTAATAACCGAGGAATTAATTCTGCCGCATTGTAAAAATTCGATACATGATGGCCAGATAAATATGTCTTCTTGTTCAGTATTGTTGAATCGAGTTCGTCTTTTCTATCAACTTGCAAGTTAATGCTAACAGTGCTGTCACAGTCTATTTTGTGTAAACTCTGATCTACTGGAAATGCAACATATTGATATAATTTCAAAATCTCTGTTGGGAGTGGTTTCCCACGCATTATAACACTGCTATCCTTGAGAGTATCAAAATGAAATTTGTTTACCTTATCAATTATCTTCTTAGAAGCTAAAATGGATCGTAGATAACAGTAATTGGCTTTTTCCAGAACACTAGCGAGGGAATCCAAAATAGTAGTGTAGAATGTATCGTATGTGTTCATATCATCAATTAATTGTCCTTCCTGATGTAATTTCATGGCATGGAGTTCTGTGATATTGAACTGTTTGCAAAGGGAAAAAACCTGTGATTCAAGTGATTGAAAAGAAAATTCGTCGATCAGCAAGGTAGTGAAACCATAATAGTCAGCTTCTCGTTGGCCTCCATCATCTAGGAAGATGTAAATCGTTTTTATCGTCGGACGATATAGTCCATCCTTGTATACAAAATCGGTCATGCACTAAGATGTTAGGATTGAGAGGCACATAGCGTATAACTTATACATTACCGAAATTGCGTGTATCGCTGTAAAAATGGGATATATACGCAATTTCGTTCAAACAAAATTTCGGTTTCTGAATTGATCATGATTGAAGTCTCCACGATGAAAAAGAACCACGATTAGACGCCCACAATGTACACGCTCGATAGAGATTTGTCAAGGGATTCGTTGCGTGGCCTCACCCTGTCGCCCTCTTTGTTAAGGAGGCTGTTGCAGAATGAGTTATTTTTGCGCCATTGTGTCAATAGCAATGAGAAAGGTAAAAATCATATGATCGTTACAGCGTTTTCGGGCCTTTGAAAAAATGCCGTTAAGAAATCGAAGCGAAAGCCCGTTAAAAACAAAACATGTCCGAGTTCGCCGAATCCGCCTTAGGCGGAGAGGCGGGCGAGTTTGTTTTGTTTAGGGCTGGAGCGGAGATTTTAGGCGTTTTTTCAACAGCCCAAGGCACTTTTCTTTCCTTCTTTCTTTTGTGCCAGCAAAAGAAAGAAGAATGGTTTTTCCAAACGGTGTTCATCTTACATATAGTTTATTGCAAACTCTAATGACTTTGAATCCGCTTTCTTTTTAAAAAGAAAGCGTCAAAGAAAACTTCGGCTGTGATAAAAATGCCTAAACCCTCGTTCGCAGAATGGGTTGCGAAAAACGATTCTCAATCTTCACGATACGTTAAATTAGAACGTTAGTGAAAGCCGTTTTTCGCAGAAATTGTATTCGAACTCGGGTTTCACCGGCATTTTTATCAAGGCCGGGAATACCAAAGCATGACTCAAGTAAAATATTTGAAGACAACATGTCATATTGCAACAGCCTCTAAGGAGAGGGCACGTACTATTTGCATTAGTACGTGCCCACCGCATTGTAAAATAATTTGGTCGACAAGAGTCAAAACGCTATCACGTGATCTTTTTTCATTTGTTCGACTAGATTTTGCGTTATCAATTTATATCCCTCACTTTCATCAAGAGACCCAACGCCAAAGAACGAACCGTATTCGCTAATTATTTCAGCCTTCCACAGCGCATTCTTATTGTCAGGAACAAAGCACGAGACAGCAAGATTGAGTTTCACCAGAGCCCCGTTTAGGAATTGCCCCCCATTGGGCGAAATAAAAACGAATACATCAGGCCCAAATGCATCTATATCGTCTTTATTGAGCCCAGAGGAAAGAGCCAGCGGATCATTTTTGTACAAGGTGATCTTTACGGATACGCCTAAAGATTCAAGGCGTTTTCTGATGCTATCACCAACGCACTTTTGTAATTTAGATAATTGGTCCGTTTCGTAAAATACGATATAAAGCCGTTTGAAATTCATCTCAACCGAGCTGTCTTTGTTAGATCGGACTTTTGCCGTATAGGTACAACTCATGAACATAAGTGTAATGACCAGGGCAAATGATCTTAAAACTGGCGTACTCATTTTCTTTCTCCTTTTAACTGTGATTGTTTTTGTTAAGAAATCTGTGATACTTCATTGGAAACATAGTTACCGTGTCTTAATTATTTTTAGCAAACGATAAAGACAAGGGGAAGGAGGCGGTCGTCACTTATGCACCTTCCTCACAAACTCTTCTACCTCCGGCACGCCGCCCTGCAGGACGAGATAACCGTTGTACGGTTCGCGTTCAGTGATATCTGAACAGATCGGCGTGAGCATCATTTTTTTGACCTCGACGGGATCTTCGGTCTGCCCGAGCACCCAGCCGAGTTTGATATAAGCCGTTTCGGGAAGCATGTTGCCCAGCGGCACGACGCCTTTGGCCATCATGTCGCGCCCGGTATCATATACGAACATGTGCACATAACCCCAAATCGTCTGCACCACCATGAAAACCGAAACGCCTTCTTCTTTTGCTTTGACTATCGCCGGATAGAGTTCCTTATTCACATGCCCCAATCCTGTGCCGACAATAATGATTCCTTTATAACCTGCGTCGATCATGGCGAACATCACATCCGGTTTCATGCCGGGATAATAATACAGCATGGTCGCCTTCTCGCTGAAGAATGGAAAAATATCCACGTTTTTATCTTTTCTGCGATGATTGTATTCCTTTTTGATGTGCGTGATTTTTTTCCTGGTAACCATTGCCACGGGCGTGTCGCCGATGGTTCTGAATGTGGATCGATAGGACGAATGCATTTTCCGCACGCGCGTTCCGCGGTGAAGCAAACCGTACTCGTCGGACGTCGGGCCGAACATACACACCATCACTTCGGCAATGTCCGAGGTTCCGGCTGTAAACATCGCATGCATGAGATTCAGCGCGGCATCGGAACTAGGCCGATCAGACGATCTTTGAGAACCGACCATGATGATCGGCACGGGCGAATTTTGCACCATATACGTCAGCACTGCGGCGGTATGCTGCAGCGTATCGGTGCCATGGCCGACCACAATGCCGTCAATACCGCTTCGAATCTCTTTAACGATGGCATGAGCCAGCGCGACATATTGCTTCGGTCCCATATTTTCGCTGAACACGGCAAATATTTTTTCCGTATCGAGATTGCAGATGTCGGCCAATTCAGGCACCGCGCCGTAGAGTTCTCCCGGAGAAAACGCCGGAATAACTGCGCCCGTTCTGTAATCGAGACGCGACGCGATCGTGCCGCCTGTACCGAATAATTTAACGTGCGGCAGTCCTTTGGTATTCGGAAACTGTTTTTCTGGGATTTGGTAGTTGGCCTTTTTGAATCCGGTTTCATGTATATCGGCAATCGTATTGACGTCCAAACCGATATTATATCCGGTGCTGATCTTCAGAACAATATGTTCATCGTCTGTATTTTCTGCGCGCGGCAATATGGTTCCCTGAAAGAGTCCGCGCGTCGTATCGACGTCCACCGCCGCCCAAACTCGTGCGGTATATTTTTTCAGCACTTCTAATGCGTGCCCACGGTAGCCTTGAAATATGTTATCGCTCATATTGTTTTTAATTCCACTTTACAGCATGAGAATACAGTAAGTTTAAAATGATTCTGGATGTTTTTTTGGCTTCGAGGAAGTAGATGGACAGTTTTCATAGGAATCAATAGTCATACCATTTGCACTGGAAAAATCTACAATGCCCGACATCAAATGTCAATGAGATTTATGTCACGATCTTTGCATTGAGTCTTTTGAGCTTATTTCGCGATTTCATTAAGGTTTATCGAATCAACGGCCATCCGTTAAGTTTACTTATCAATCAGCCATGTGAAAGTGGAAACTGTATCTGTTTTAAGAACCCATATTGGTTTAATGCACAAGTCCCCTTTCAAGGTTTTTTAGTTTGTTATTGGCCGATATTTTTATAAATTGCGCCCTCAAAAGAAGGAATCAAATGAACGCGGATACCGTTGACAAAAAAAAATATAACCGGATCAAACTGGCCCTTTCTCTATTCAGTACAGCGCTCGGCATCGCATTTATCATAGCCATCGTCATGACCGGATTCAGCAGTGCCATCAGCCGCTACGTGGAATCTTTATCCGGCAATATCTACATCCGGTTCGTGTGTTTTGTGGTCATTATCGGATTTATGGAAAGTGCGTTGACATTTCCGATCAGTTACTACACCGGATATCGGATGGAACATCAATACGGTATGTCCAATCAGACTTTTTATCAGTGGATGAAGGAAAATCTAAAAGGCGTCGGAGTTGGAGCCGTTATCGGCCTGCCGCTGCTCCTGGTGTTTTATTATTGCTTGACCGTTTTTCAGGGTAATTGGTGGCTGCCCGTTGCAGCGGTCTTCTTTTTGTTTTCCGTTCTGCTGGCGCGAATTGCGCCGACC